>DATLWA010000193.1:0-5699 GCA_035576905.1 Gemmatimonadales bacterium | reverse complement strand
GCTGCTGCGACCGACCGGCATTGAGACCTGGGCATAGATCAGCGTGCGGTCGCCGGCGAACGCGGTGGCCCCGCCCGCCGTGGTGTCGTGCCCGCTCGCCGTGAAGACGAACGCGCCGCGGAAATACTTGCCGCCGCCCAGCGGTCCTTCGGTGCCGATGCGCACGCGGATATCGTCGCCCGGCGACAGCGTACCGCCGCCGGTGACGGGGATGTAGCTCCCGTTGTGGTGATAGCTCGCGGCCGCGCCCAGCGCCCAGCTCTGCCCCAGCTTGAACCCCGTCGCCGCGCCGCCCGTGACCCCGCCGCCGCCGCCGAAGCTCGGCGTCGCGAAGTCGAGCACGTCGGTCGCCAGCGCGCCGAACAGCGGCAGCACCGAATCCGCCACGGTGGCCTTCCCCGTCGGTACGGTGCCGACGAGCGTGAGCGTGAGGCGGCCGGGGATCGCCGTGTAGGCCGCCCGGATGTCCGTGTCCACGAAGCCTGACAGCGAGATGTCGCCGCTCGAGACCGTCTTGACCGAGGCGCTCGCGAAGGCCGTGCTGACGTCGACGGTCAGGCGGTCGCCGAAGCGCTGAAACACCGAGACGGGCACGGTCAGCTCGCTGATGCGCGAGAAGGCGAGCCCCGAGCCGAGCGAGTAGGTCTCGAACACCACGCCGCTGCGCGCCGTGGTCCCGAGCCCCGCGCCGAGACCCTGGGCCGCGGCCGGCGCCGCCCCTATAAGAAGAAGGAAGAGCGCCCGCTTCACGGCGGCCGCCGGAAGATGATGCGGATGATCCCTGAGGCTTGGGTGATCGATCCGATGCCGCGGTCGTCCACCGTGGGCTGGCGATCCGTCGTGTTGCCGCCGGTGTCCTGCGTCAGCTGGTCGGTCAACGTCGGCGCCACATCCGTCCCGGCGCTCGTGATGGCGCCGCCGACGGGATCGGTGGGCGGCTCGCTGTTCTGCTCCGCCGTCTGGACCACCGTGGTCAGATCGCCCGCACCGGCGCCCGACAGCGCGGGCGCGGTCTGCGAAGTCTGCAGCCCCTGCTGTGCCGCGCCGAAGCTCGGGTCGGCGCGCACCGACGCGCTGAAGGCACGCGCGGCGGCCTGGTAGTCGCCGCGATCGAGCGCCGTGATGCCGTCGCTGTAGGCGAGGAACGCCGTCAGATTCTTCGGGCCCGTCGCGAGAATGCGCTGGCGCTCGGCTTCGGTGAGCTGGATGCCCAGGCCCGCCGCCACGTCGAACACCAGCCGCTTCTCCAGATCGAGCAGCCCCTTGAACGGCCCGCTCACCTGGCTGCCCGCGCGCACCGTGCCGTCCCCCGAGACGAGCGATGCCGAGAGTTGGACGGGCGCGTTCTTGGAGATCGTCGCCACGCCCTGCACCATCCGCTCGGCGCGCAGCATGTGGCCCATGCGCGCCGCGGTGGCCGGATCCACTTTGTTGGTCTGCCCCAGCTTCATTTCGTCCAGCAGCGCGCCCACCTGCAGGCGCTCGACCAGACGCAGCGAGCGGACCAACGCGAGGTCAGTCGTCACCAGCTCGGCCAAGCCGCGAGACAGTGGCTGATAAGTCGAGTCGCCCGACACCGTCATCGGCAGTACGGCCAGCGTGGACGGCTGCGGGGGCTGGCTCGACAGCTCCGCTTCGTGCGTCAGCGCCGCATGCGCGCTCTGGATGGCGCCCGACCGCAGCGCCAGCTGCTGCTTGGCGCGCAGCACGGCGACGCCCCGGGTCTGCGGGTGCGCGTCGGCGAAGTCGCGATAGGTCTGGAAGGCGAGGTCGAAACGACTGTCAGCTTCTTGACAGTGACCCTTCACCAGGGGCCCTGTAACGTCGTCCGGAGCAAGCAGCTGGGCCGCGGCCGCCACTACCAGCGCGGTATCACAGCGATTGGCAGCTGCCAGCGCCGCCGCCAGGCGGAAACGCACGGCGGCGTTCCCGGGCTGGGCATGGGCCTGCTGGATGAGCCCTGGGATCTCGGCTGGGGTGACTGCGGTCGTACGCGCCCGCCCAGCGCAGGCCCCGAGGGCGAGCGCCGCGAAAGGCAATACAAATTTCGCGGGCACGAAAGACCGCAGGAGGCCCAGGTGATGCAGCTCCGCTACAGGGAAGCGGGTAAATGTGCCCCGGAACGGAGGTTCCGCAAGGGCGCGAACGCCTTTAGAGTCGTACTGCGACGGTCGCAGCCGCTAGGACTTGCGTCACATCCAGCTTAGCGAGGGAAGCGGCGACGGCGGGGTGGCGGCCAGCGCCACCACGCGCATGCCCGCGCCATTTGGCGGGTCGCGCGCCACCAGCGCGCGGGAGGGCAGTACCGGGGACGGTGCCGGCGGCTCACGCGCCTGGTGACTGCAACAACTGGCGCATCTTTCGCGCCAAGTCCTCGATTTGCTTGAGGCTCGCGACGGTCTCGGTATCGAACTTCTCGGGAGCCAGCAGCAGCAGCTGCGTCTCCGCGAGAATCGCCGCGAGAGGATTCGCCAAGTCGTGCCGGAGCTGGGCCAGGGAGTCGCGCGCCTGAGCCATCAACGCAGCGAGCGGTACAAGTCGCGCAAATGATGGTCCCGCAGATCACGCACCGATTGCCACAGATCCTGCTCGCTCTTGGCGCAGAAGATCTCGGCGGTGGTGCGCTCGTGCTCGGTGTCAGGGGCCCCGAAGAAAATCCGGCCGCGCCAGCTGGCGTCGTCGGCCCGGCGTACCGCCAAGCGGACGGGGATATCTTCTCCTTCGAATTTGATGGCGGGGAGTTCGTGAACGACTGCTTCGCCTGCTTCGAGAACGCGATATCTCGCGGGTTGTGCGCTCATGCCAAGCCGTCGGGCTGGTTTGTGCAAAGATATAGACGGCGGTCACTTACGCAATAGCAAATCGGCCCTCAGTTCACCAACGGGACGGGCATGAAGGTGAGCAGGAAGAGGGCGAGCGCCACCCACGCCAGCCGCACCCTCGAACCGGGGAGCGGCCGCTGGTTGTCCAGCACCGGCGGATGCCCCAACTGGCCGCGCGACAGCGCCAGCACCACCACGCCCCAGACCACCCAGCCGATCCAGGTGAACCAGCCCAGCACCAGCAGGGCCAGCCAGACGGCGAGCGCGAACCGCCGGTGCAGGCGCGGCAGGGCCGCGTAGAGGATGTGCCCGCCGTCGAGCTGGGAGATGGGCAGGAGGTTGAGCATCGTCACGAACATGCCGACCCAGCCGGCCACAGCCGTGGGGTGCAACACCAGGCCGCCGGCGCCGGGCGCGGCGAGCCGGCGCAGCAGCCAGGTGACCGCACAGTCCCCCAAGCGGATCTCCGAGCCGTACACCCACAGTGCGAGGCCGTGTCCGGCCGAGAGAGGCAACGAGTGGCTGAGCCGCAGCCCCAGCCACAGGACCGGCAACGCCACCGCGAATCCCGCGATCGGCCCCGCGATGCCCACATCGAGCAGCTGGCGCCGATCCGACAGCACCGTCCGTAAGCGAATGAACGCGCCCATGGTGCCGATGAACGGCAGGTACGGCGCCGGCGGGACGGGAATGAAAAACGGCGGCGACACGTCGAGCTGATAGCGCCGGCCCGTGAGGTAGTGGCCGAGCTCGTGCGACAACAGGATCGCGAGCAGCGGCAGCGAGAACGCGAGACCCGCCGTCCACGCGCGCCACCCCGCGGTGAAAAAAGCGAGCGCGTGCTGCCCATCGATCACGCCGCGCAACGCCGCTCCCGCCCAGGTCGTCGTCACCAGCGTCGCGGCGAACAGCGCGCCGTTGAGGATCCAGCGCTCGCGGGGCAGCCGCAGCGGCCGCGTGAGAATCAGGTGCCGACCGTCCGGCTCGTCGGACCAGTAGTAGCTGCCGGGCCATTGCGGCAGCGCCGCGGTCAACTCTGGCGAGGGTCCGGCATGCGACGGATGTACAAGCGCATCAACGACTTGGCGGTCTCGCAGGGCGAACGTGCGCCAGGCGAGCAAGAACGGCGTCAAGTCCACGGATGGCCTTGACGCTCGGTGAGGCGGGGTCTACAATAGAACTCTCGCACGCCTTCACACTCCCAAGCATCCCTCAACGAAACGCGCTCACGCCCCCTCGGCGGGGTCCGCCTTCCGTAGATCACCGGAGCACATGCACACGTGGATATCGCTGAACTGAAGAAGAAATCCGTCGCCGAACTGCACGCGATGGCCGAGAGCCTCAACATCACCAACTACTCGGGGCTCCGCAAGCAGGACCTGATTTTCCGTATCGAGCAGTCCCTCCTCGACTCCGAGACGGTGTTGCGCGGCGAGGGCGTGCTCGAGATCCTGCCCGAAGGCTACGGCTTCCTGCGCAGCCCCGACTGGAACTACCTGTACGGCCCCGACGACATCTACGTCTCGCCCAGCCAGATCAAGCGGTTCGATCTGCGCACCGGCGACACGATCATGGGCCAGGTGCGACCGCCCAAGGAAGGCGAGCGCTACCTCGCCCTGTTGAAGGTCGAGGTCGTCAACAGCGAGGAGCCGGAGAAGGCCAAGCACCGCGTCGCCTTCGACAACTTGCGGCCCCGCTACCCCGAAGAGCAGCTCAAGCTGGAGCGCAAGGACGGCGACGTGTCGATGCGGGTGCTCGACATCCTCTCCCCGATCGGCAAAGGCCAGCGCGGCCTGATCGTCTCGCCGCCCAAGGCCGGCAAGACGATCCTGATGCAGAAGCTCGCCAACTCCATCATCGAGAACCATCCCGAGGTCTACCTCATCGTGCTGCTCATCGACGAGCGGCCCGAAGAAGTGACCGACATGGAGGAGAACGTGAAGGGGCCGAACGTGGAGGTCGTCTCGTCCACGTTCGACGAGCCGGCCGACCGCCACGTGCAGGTCGCCGACATGGTGATCGAGAAAGCCAAGCGCCTGGTCGAGCACGGCAAGGACGTGGTGATCCTGCTCGACTCGATCACCCGCCTGGGTCGCGCCCACAACGTCGTGGTGCCGCACTCGGGCAAGATCCTCTCGGGCGGTGTCGACGCCAACGCGCTGCAGAAGCCCAAGCGGTTCTTCGGCGCGGCGCGCAACATCGAGGGCGGCGGCTCGCTGACCATTCTGGCGACGGCGCTGATCGACACCGGCTCGCGCATGGACGAGGTGATCTTCGAGGAGTTCAAGGGCACGGGCAACTCGGAAGTCATTCTCGACCGCCGCATCGCCGAACGCCGCACCTTCCCCGCCATCGACGTGCAGCGCACCAGCACGCGCAAGGAAGAGCTGCTGCTCAGCAAGGAAGAGCTCAACAAGGTGTACCTGCTGCGCAACTTCCTGGCGGACATGCCGCCCGTCGAGGCCATCGAGTTCCTGCTCGAGCGGCTCAAGCGCACGAAGACCAACGCGGAATTCTTCCAGACCATGTCGCAGGGATGATGAATGGGGCGCCCGCGGGCCGGCTGCTGGGCGTCGACTGGGGCGAGAAGCGCATCGGGATCGCACTGAGCGACGAATCGCGCAGCATCGCCCAGCCCCTCGCCACGCTCACCCGCCGCTCGGGCAAACGCTTTCCCATGCGCGATCTCCTGGCTCTCGCGAAGGAGCACGCCGTCACCGGCGTCGTGGTCGGCCTGCCGCTCGAAGCGGACGGCTCCGACGGCGAACCGGCCGCCGCCGCGCGGGCGCTCGCGGCGGACATCGGGCGCGTCGGAGCCCTGCCCGTGACCCTGTGGGATGAGCGCATGTCGACCGCGCGCGCCCTCAAGACGGTGCA
>DATLWA010000192.1:0-4161 GCA_035576905.1 Gemmatimonadales bacterium | reverse complement strand
CGTGGTGCGGCCGCGGCGCAGCGAGCGCAGACCGTCCTGGATCGCCGCCTCGCTCTCCGAGTCCAGGCTGGACGTGGCTTCGTCGAGGATGAGGATGCGGGGGTCGGCGAGGATGGCGCGCGCGATCGAGACTCGCTGGCGCTCGCCGCCCGACAACTTCACGCCGCGCTCGCCTACGATCGTGTCGTAGCCCTTGTCGAAGCGCCGCACGAAATCGTCGCAATGCGCGATGCGCGCCGCGTCCTCGATCTCGGACCGCGCGGCGTGGGGCCGCGCGAACGCGATGTTCTCGGCCACCGTGCCGTCGAACAGGAAATTGTCCTGCAACACCACACCCAGCTGGCGCCGGTAGTCGCCCAGGCGCAACGCGTCGAGCGCCTGGCCGTCCACGAGGATGCGGCCCGCCTTGGGGCGGCTGAACGCCAGCACCAGGCCGATCAGCGTGCTCTTCCCCGCCCCGGAGGAGCCCACCAGCGCGGTGGTCGAGCCGGGGGGCGCGTGAAACGACACGTGCTTCAAGACTTCCCGGCCCGGCACGTACTCGAAGCTCACGTCCTCGAACTTGATGTCGCCCTTCACGTCTTGCACCACGGCGCGGCTCGAGTCCTCGGCGTCCTCGGTGACGAGCTTGCGGATCTCGCGGATCCGGTCGAGCCCGGCGAATGCCTCGGTGATCTGCGTGCCGATCGACGCGATGTTGATGAGCGGCATGGCCACGAGGCCCACGAAGATGCCGTACATGAACAGGTCGCCCAAGGTCATCTGCCCGGTGAGCACCGAGCGGCCGCCTTCGAGGATCATCAGGATGCCGATCGCGCCGATGATGATCGTGGCGAACGAGCCGACGCTCGAGATGCCGGTCATGGTGGCGGCGATGTTGCGGAACAGCGTATTGGCGCCGCGGGTGAACACCAGGCGCTCACCGCGCTCGGCGTGGTAGGCCTTCACGATGCGAATGCCGCCGAGCGTCTCGCCCAGTCGCCCCGTCACTTCGGCGTTGAGCTTGCCGCGCTCGCGAAACAGCGGCCGCAGCTTGGCGAACGCGTACGCCATGCCGCCTCCGAAGCCGCCGAGCAGCAGGATCGCGATCGCCGTGAGCCGCCAGTTGAGGACGAACAGCACCACCAGCGCGACCAGACCCGTGAGCAGGCCGCCGATCAGCTGCACCAGCCCCGTGCCGACGAGATTGCGGATGCCCTCGGCGTCGGTCATGATACGCGAGATCAGGATGCCGCTCTTGGTCGAATCGAAATAGCTGACGGGCAGGCGCAGCACGTAGGCCTGCACGGTGCGGCGCATGTCGGTGATGGCGCGCTGCGCGGCCACGCCGAGGATCTGCGACAGCCCGAAGCCCGTGATCGCCTGGATGATGGTCGCCACGCCCGCCGCCAGCGCCAGCGGGACGAGCAGCTGCACCTGGTGCTGGCCGATGACCTTGTCGATGAGCCACTTCGTCGACGACGGCATCACGAAGCCGGCGGCGCGATTGACGAGCAGCAGCACGAGGCCGAGCGACAGACGCTTGCGATGGGCGTAGATCAGCCCCCGCGCTTCTTCCCACGCGCCCGGCGTGATGCCTTTCTTTTTGGGCTTGGTAGCGGCGTCGACCATGGCTGCGGGAATCTAACCTGGCCGGGCGCTCCGTGTCTTTGCTTTGGCCTCGTACAGCGCGCGGTCGGCCGAGCCGAGGAGTGTCTCGGTGGTGCCGCCGTCGCGGGGGTAAACGGCGAGCCCGACGCTCACCGAAACGGCCGGTTTCTCCCCATCGGCCGCCAGATGCTCGATCGCGCGCCGGCCCACGCCGCGCGCTTCGTCGTCGTCGGTCTCGGGCAGCACCACCGCGAACTCGTCGCCGCCGTAGCGCGCCGCGGTGTCGATCGCCCGGCAGGAATGGCGCAGCGCCGCCGCCACACGTACCAGCGCCCGGCTGCCGGCCAGGTGGCCGTTCTTGTCGTTGATCCGTTTGAGCTTGTCGACGTCGAAGAACAGCAGGGCGAACCCCCGCTCGGTGCGTTGCGAGCGTTTGATCTCCGCGTCGAGCACACTGATCAGCTGGCGGTAGTTGGCGAGGCCGGTGAGCGGGTCGCTCACGGCGAGGCGGCGCAGCTCTTCGGTCGCCGCGCGGCGCTCGGCGATCACGGCCGCCAGGGTCAGCGTCATCACGGCACTCACGCCCATGAACGCCTGCAACAGGAGCAGCGATTCGTTGCGCGTCGCGCGCACGAACGGGCCGAACCCGTGCAACGTGCCCCAGATCGCCATCGACGACAGGATCAGGATCGCGGTGGCCGCCTCGCGGCGCGAGAAGCGGAACGCGGCCCAGACCAGTACCGGGATGCACAGGAATTCCAGCGGCGCGTTGCGCAGGGCGTCGGGCGCCAGGCCGCCAAAGACGCTCAAACCGACGAGCGTGAGGGCGCCGCCGAGCGCGAGCGTCTCCGGCAATTGGCGCGGCCGCCACGGTACCTGCGGCCTCGTGCTCCACAAGAGCACAGGCGGCGCGAATAGGACCGCGCCCACGCTGTCCCCCAGCCACCACGTCAACCAGATCGAGCCGAGGTCCGCGCGCGGGGCGTACCCGCCGGCCGCGAGGGACGTGATGCCGACCGTCGCGCTGACGGCCGTGGCGAGCAACGCGAACACGATCAGCTTGAAGACGTCGGCGGCGCGGTCGCAGGCGTAGCGGCCATGGGCGAAGCGCGCCACGAGGTAGGCGCCCAGCACGCCCTCGAGCGTGTTGCCGGACGCGATGCCCAGCGACGTGGCGATGGACCCGGCGGTCGTGACGTTGGCGAGGAACGCGGCGCAGAACACGGCGGGCCAGACCCGCACGCCGAAGATCAGGAACGCGGCGAGCGCGATGCCCGTGGGCGGCCAGACCGCGGTGGCGCTCGCGTTGAGAAACGCGAGCCGCAACCCCAGCTTGGCGCTGACGAAGTACACGACCGCCAGACCGACGGCCGTCGCAATCCGCCGCACCGCCGCGGTTCGATCGGTACCCACAGGCGCCACAGACATAAGAGGAAAGGTGGTCATGGCGGTAACAACCATGAACGACCGCGTCGGGCGCGCGGAGTGACTCGCATCACGACTGCGGCGGTCAAGCTCAAAACCCAGGCGCAATGCGGTCTTTAACGGCTGTCGCATGAGCGCCACGAGTCATGCTTTCCGGGCTGGCTGGCGCGTCGTATCGTAAAAACGTGCCAAGGGAACGCGCCAAGAAACCGCTTCCGGCGCAGGCGGCGCCGGCCCGCGGCGTGCTCGACGCCGTCGTGGCATCCGCGCTCGACGCCGTCATCACAATCGACGGGCACGGCGTGATCACGACTTGGAACACTCACGCCGAGACGATGTTCGGATGGCCGGCCGCCGAGGCGATCGGTCGCGAGCTGGCCGACACGATCATCCCGCCCCGCTACCGCGACGCGCACCGGCGCGGCCTGGCGCACTTCCTCGCAACTGGCGAGGGGCCGATCCTGCGCCGCCGCATCGAAATCACCGCGTTACACCGCGCGGGACGTGAGGTCAACGTCGAATTGACCGTCACGCCGATCGAGCTGCCCGACGGCTGGCAGTTCGGCGCCGTGGTCCGAGACATCACAGAGCGGCAGCGCGCGGAGGAACTGCAGCGCGCCGTGTATCGCATTGCGGATGCGGCGACCGCGGTCGCCGGCCTGCCGGACATGCTGGGCGCGATTCACGGGATCGTGGCGGAGCTCTTTCCCGCCGCCAATCTGTACGTCGCCCTGTACGACGAGGCCGCCGGGCTGCTGCGGTTTCCGTACTGGGCGGACGAGCATGATCCACCGCCGCCACCGCGGCCGCTGGGGCGCGGCCTCACCGACTACGTCCTGCGCACCGGCACGCCGTTACTGGTGACACCTGAGGTGCACCGCGAGCTCGAGCGGCGCGGTGAGGTGGAGCTCATCGGCGCCCCGTCGCTGGACTGGATCGGCGTGCCGCTGCAGGCCGGCGGCCGCGCCATCGGCGTCCTCGTGGCGCAGACCTATGCGCCCGGCGCGCGGTACGGCGAGCGGGAGAAGGACATCCTGCACTTCGTGTCGACGCAGGTGGCGACGGCGATCGAGCGCAAACGCTCCGAAGACCAGTTGCACGAGAGTGAGACGCGCTACCGCCTACTGTTCGAGGCAAATCCGCAGG
>DATLWA010000191.1:0-3038 GCA_035576905.1 Gemmatimonadales bacterium | reverse complement strand
GACCTGCCGCTGCTGCGCGACCGCCTGGCCGAGCTCGAGCCGCGCAGCGCGTTCCGCGTGTCACGCCTGGACGAGTTCTTCCAGGCAATGGCCAACGAGGCCGGCAAAGCGCCCGTGGTGGATGGCGAGCTGCGCTGGTCGTATCGCTACACCTGGACGCTGCAGGGCGTGCACGCGACGCGCGCGCCGCTGAAACGCGCCAATTCCCATGCGGAGCTGGCGCTAGAACGCTGGGCCGAGCCGCTCGCTGCGCTGGCGCGCCGCTACGGCGGCCGCGACCACCGCGCGCTGCTCGAACTGGCGTGGCGCACCTTGCTGCAGAGTCAGTTCCACGACGCGCTCGCCGGCACGACCAGCGACGCCGCGGCCCGGGAAGTCGCGCAGCGCGTGCAGGCCGCGGGCACGTACGCGCGGGAGGCGGCGCGCAGTGCGCTGCTCGATGTCGTGCACCACGATCCCGACGCGGCACGCGACGCCGAGCACTCACGCGAGGCGGCGCCCACGCTCGTCGTGTGGAATCCTGTCCCGCGCCCGCGCGGCGGCGTGGTGATCGCCGATGTCACGTTCTTCCGGCGCGACGTTCCGATTGGTCCACCCGGCGGCGCGCGGACGCCGCGCACGGGGGAGGGGTACCGGCCGTTCGCGTTGGTGGGGGCTGACGGCAGGGGGATCCCGGTGCAGGTGCTCGATCGGGCTGTGACCACGGAGCGCCTCGACGCGACGCGGCACTATCCCGACCAGGACGAAGTGGATCTCGTGCGCGTGGCGCTGCGCGCGCCGGCGATACCGGGGCTGGGCACGCGACTCTTTACGGCGGGCGCACCGGCGCGTCCCGACGGCGGCGACGCGGCCGCGGTGCAGGGCCGCTCGATCGTCAATCGGTGGGTGGGGGTGACGCTCGAACCCACCGGCGCGCTGCTCGTCTACGACCGCCGCACGGGCGAGCGGTTCTTCGATGTGTTGCGGCTGGAGTCCGGCGGCGACGTCGGCGACACGTACACCTACTGCCCGCCGCGGCGCGATCGCGTGGTCCGGAGCAATGGGCCGATTCGCGTGCGCCGAGTGGCGGGCGGGCCGCTGGTGGCGGCGCTGGAAGTGCGGTTTGGGATGCGCTGTGGCACCGGGGCCGTGGCCGGGCGGCGGGGCCACGTGGCCGTTACGCTCACCGTGATGCTGCACACCGACAGTCCCGTGGTACGTTGCATTTTCGATATCGACAACGAGGCGCGCGACCATCGCTTGCGCGCGCGGCTGGCGACGGGTTTGGTGGGTGGCGTGGCGGTGGCGGGTGCGCCGTTCGGCAGCGTGGCGCGGGCGCCGGTGGTGGCCGACACGGCCGACTATCCGCTCGAGACGCCGGTTCGCACGGCGCCGGCGCAGCGGTTCGTGGCCGCGGCGAGTGGGCCGCGCGGCATCGCCGTGCTGGCGCCAGGATTCTTCGAGTACGAGTGGACGCCCGGCGGCGATTTGGCGGTCACGCTGCTGCGCGCGGTGGGCGAGCTGTCGCGCGCCAACTTGTGGAGCCGGCCGGGCCACGCGGCCTGGCCGGTGCCCGTGCCCGAGGCGCAGTGCCTCGGCCCGCAGCGCGTGGAGCTGGCCCTGGCGCCGCTCACGGCCTCGGACCTGGAACGCGGCGACATGGTGCCGGCGTTGTGGGAGGACGTGTTCACGCCGCCGCACGCGACGTGGCTGCGCGACGCCCTGACGCTCGAACCGGCGCCGGTGGACGTGACGCTCGAAGGCGCAGGACTCGTGTATTCGGCGGTGAAGCCCGCGCAGAGCGGCGGCTCGCTCGTGCTGCGATGTTACAACGCGACGGACCGGCAAGCGGGGGGCGCCTGGCGCTTCGGCGACGCGATCAAGAATGCGCACCGGGTGCGCGCCGACGAGCGGGAGTCGGTACCGGTGGTGCTGGAAAACCGCGGCCGCGTGGTGCGCTTCAGCGCCGGACCGCACGAGCTCGTGACCATATTGGTGAGTTGATGCAGGAACATCATCTGACAGTGCCGCGCACCGCCCGCTACTACACGCTGGGCGAGCCCGGACCGGCCGTGCGCCAGGTGTGGGTGGTGTGCCACGGCTACGGCCAGCTCGCCGGGCGGTTCGTGCGGCACTTCGAGCCGATCGAGGACGCGAGCCGTCTGATCGTGGCTCCCGAGGGCCTGTCGCGGTTCTATCTCGATTCGGGGATGCACGAGCGCGTGGGCGCAACATGGATGACGCGCGAAGACCGCCTGGCCGACATCGCCGACTACGTGCGTTATCTCGACGCGCTGCACGCGGCCGTGTTCCGGCAGCTCGATCGCGCCAGCGTGCAGCTGGTGGTGCTGGGGTTCTCGCAGGGCGTGGCGACGGCGGCGCGGTGGGTGGCGCGTGGGATCCGCGCCGAGCGCCTGGTGGCGTGGGGCGGGGTGCTGCCGCCGGAGCTCGACCTCACGGGCCTGCGCGACGTGTTCGCGCGCACGCGGCTCACCATCGTGTACGGCACCACGGACGACTACATCACGCCGAAGATCGCGGCGCAGGAAGAAGCGAAGTTGCGCGCCGCGAAGATCCCGTTCGATATTCGCACGTTCGACGGCGGCCACGACGTGCAGGCCGCCGCGCTGCGGGCGGTCGCCGAAAGCTCGTAGCCGCTAGCGGCGCGCCGCCGGGTCGAGCGCGTCGCGCAAGGCGTCGCCCAGCAACGTGCAGGCGACGACCACGAGCACCAGCGCGATACCGGGCGCCGCCGCGACCCACGGCGCGTTCACGAGCGTATCCCGCCCCGAGGCGATCATGTTGCCCCACGACGGCGTGGGCGGTTGTACGCCGAGGCCGAGGTAAGAGAGCCCCGCTTCAAGTGAAATCGCGTTGCCCACGCCGAGCGCCGCCGCCACGATCACCGGCGTGAGCGCGTTGGGGAGCACGTGGCGCCACAGCACGCGGCGGCGCGACGCACCCAGGGCGCGGGCGCCTTCGACGAACGGCCGCGCCGCGAGCGAGCGCACTTCGGCGTACACGAGCCGCGCGATGCTCATCCATCCCGTCAGCCCCAG
>DATLWA010000190.1:0-5935 GCA_035576905.1 Gemmatimonadales bacterium | reverse complement strand
CGCTCCCGTGAGCCGCAGCGTCACGTTCCAGTGCAGGCCTTCCTTCGGCGGTTGCACCACCACACCCTGCGGCGGCGGCAACGTCGGCAGAATGTCTTCCGCGCGCGCGGCGATAAACCGCACGGGAGTCACCGTGGTGCGCCTGCGAGCCCAGTCGATGGCCGCCTCGTCCGCGTCCACACTCACCACCTGCGCGCCACGTTCCGCCAACAGCACGGCCGTGTCGCCGACACCGCCGTAGAGGTCCCACACCGCCTGGCCGCGGATGTCGCCCAGTTGCTCCGCCGCCCAGCGCCGCGCCAGCCGGTCCATCTCAGGGTTGGTGCGCTCGAGCGCCACCGCGGGGAAGCCCGTCGCGGGTCCCGCGACCACGCGCGCCGCGCCATCGACCGGCTTCCACCAGCAGATCACGCTCGTGCCGTCGGGCAGCGCGGTGCGCAGGCGCTCCGCGTCGAGCCACGGCTCGCCCGCCGTCTCGGCCATCAGATGGCGCTGCCCGTCGCGGTCGAGCCGCAGCGTCAGCTTCGCGAGGCGCGGCGGCAGCAGCTCGAGCCGCTGCCGCAGCTCGCGCCACAGATCCATCAGGCGATGGTCCGTGATGTGGCAATCGGCGAGCGGGAAGACGCTGTTGGGGCGATCGTAGGGCTGGAGCCCCAACGTCATACCGGTCCCGCGCCCCGCCTTCACGGCCAACGTGATCTTCGCCGCGTAGCGCCATTCCTCGGTCGCTTCCACCAGCTCCGGGTCCGGGAGGTCGAACTTGCCGATGCGCCGCAACGCGTCGCCCACGATGGCACGCTTCGCGGCCAGCTGGGCGTCGTAGGTGAGATGCTGCAGCTGGCAGCCGCCGCAGTGATCGCGTTCGTAGTGCGGACACGGCGGCGCCACGCGCGCCGCCGCCCCAGCGACGATCGTGCCCAGCTCGGCGCGCGCGTAGTTGCGATGCAGCTTGAGCGATTTCTCCTTCAGTTCCACGCGCTCGCCGGGCGCCGCGCGCGGCACGAACACCGCCCGGCCGTCGGCCAGGCGCCCCACTCCGTCGCCGCCGGCCGCGATTCCGGTGATCGCCACGACGTCACTCATCGCGCAGCGCCTCGCGCCGGGCTTGCAGCAGCCACGCCGAGGGACCGCCGGTCCCGCCATCGCCCGGGAGGCGCGGCCGCGCCGCGGCACGCCTCTCGTCCGCGAGCAACGCCGCCGCCACCGCCAACGGGCGGCCCAAGGGCTCTCCCACTCCGCGCCGCAACAGCTCGGCCGAGCGACGCTCCAAATAGGTGATGTCCAGCTCGCCCCGTTGGAATTCCGGATCGTCCAGCACGCGCAGATGGAACGCCTGCGACGTCGGCAGGCCCACGATCACCAGCTCGCGCAGCGCCCGGCGCATGCGGCCGATGGCCGCCTCGCGCGACTGCGCCCAGACGATCAGCTTGGCGATCAGCGGATCGTAGAACAGCGTCACCTCGTTGCCCGCTTCCACGCCGCCGTCCCACCGCACGCCGGGCCCGCCCGGCACCCGCAGGTAGCGCACGATGCCGGTGGCGGGAAGAAAGTCGTCGAACGGATCCTCGGCGGTGATGCGGCATTCGATGGCGTGGCCGCGCGGCTCGAGCAGGCCGGCGCGCACGCTGAGCGGCCGTCCCGCGGCGACGCGCAGCTGCTCGCGCACCAGGTCCACACCGTACACCAGCTCCGTGACGGGGTGCTCGACCTGGATGCGCGTGTTCATCTCGAGGAAGTAGAAGCTGCCGTCGGGCGCGAGCAGGAACTCGATCGTGCCCGCGCCGACGTAGCCCACCGCGCCCGCGGCCGCGGTGGCGGCTTCGCTCATGCGCCGCCGCAGCGCCGGCGTCACGGCGACCGACGGCGCCTCCTCGATGAGTTTCTGGTGGCGCCGCTGAATGCTGCACTCGCGCTCGCCCAGCGCGGCCACGCGTCCGTGCGTGTCGGCCAGTATCTGGATCTCCACATGCCGCGGCCGTTCGACGTAGCGCTCGAGATAAATCGCGCCGTCGCCGAAGGACTTCTGGGCTTCGCTTTGCGCCGCGGTGAAGGCGTGCTCGATCTCGCCTTCGGTCCGCACCAGCCGCATGCCCTTGCCGCCGCCGCCCGAGGCGGCCTTGAGCAGCACCGGGTAGCCCAGCCGCGTTGCGTCCTTGCGGGCGGCGGCGGCGTCGCGCGCGGGCTCGGTCATGCCCGGGACGATGGGCACCCCGGCGGCCTGCATACGGCGGCGCGCTTCGGTCTTGTCGCCCATGGCCCGGATGGCGGCGGGCGGCGGGCCCACGAAGACGAGCCCGGCGTCGCGCACGGCTTCGGCGAACGGCGCCCGCTCGGAGAGGAACCCGTAGCCCGGATGCACCGCCTGGCAGCCGCTCTGCTTGGCCGCGGCGACGAGCTTGCCGATGTCGAGGTAGGAGTCGCGTGCGGGCGGGGGGCCGAGCGGCACCGCCGCGTTGGCGGCGCGCACATGCGGCGACAGGCGATCGGCGTCCGAGTACACGGCGACCGCCTCGAGGCCTTCTTCGTGACACGCGCGAATGATGCGGAGGGCGATCTCACCGCGGTTGGCGACGAGCACACGACGAATGACGTCAGCCATCAGCAGTCAGCCGTCAGCGACGGCACCCCACTTCACCCTTGAGCTGGAACGTCGCCAACGCATCGCACAGCGCCGGGGTCAGGGCCGCGGCGCGCCGGTAGACGTCCACGGCCGGCGCCGCCCACGTGTCGTGCTGGTCGAGCGCCAGCCGCAGCGCGGCGAACACGAAGTCGCGCGCCGGCACGCGGTCCTGCTTCGCTTCCTGTCCCGCCACCCACACCAGCGGCCGCACGTTCCAGCTGACGCGCGCTCGCGCCCCCGGCGGCCGGTCGAACACCATGCTGGCGCACAGCGGCCGCCGGCCCGCGAGCACGCGCATCCAGGCGTCGTCCGCGGCGTCGGCGCGCGGCCGGCGGTCGAGCTTCAGCTCCTTGCGGACGCGATCCTGGAACACCGTGTCGCCGCGCCATACCGCGAGCGGCACGATCAGCACGTCGGGCCGCAGGCCGCGCGTGAAGCGGAGGTACCAGGCCGCGTACGCGTCGGCATCCGTCCCCGCGATGAGCACGCCCTCGCGCGGGCAGGCGCGCAACAGATTCTCGCCCAGCTCTTCGAGCACGGGCGGCAGCTTCAGATCGGCGGGCAGCGTGGTCCAGGTCTGCGCCGCCGCTTCGATGCCGCCCAGCTCCCACGCCAGCAGGGCGCGGTCGGCCCACGTGAACACGCGGAACACGCGCGCCGAGTCCGCGGCCGCCGTCCCGGGATAGAGCGTGGCCGCCTTGGCGAACGCCGCGTCGGCCGTGTCGAGAATGGCGCGGGCCCAGGTCGTGTCGGCCGTGGTGCGGTGGGTGTGGTACTCGGTCGAGAGCCGCACCATGCCCTGCCCCAGCGCGAACCACGCCTTGGCGTCGTCCGAGTCGGCCGCGACGCGCGCCCGCAGCGCGTCGAGCGAGTCCGCGGGAGCCGGCGCCTGGATCAACGCCGCGATCGCGAGGGCGCTAGAGAGGAATGTTGCCATGCTTCTTGGCCGGGTTGCGGTCGCGCTTGCCGGCGAGCGTGGTGAGCGCGTCGATCAGGCGTGGCCGTGTGTCGCGCGGGTCGATGATGTCGTCCACATAGCCGCGCGAGGCCGCCTGGTAAGGGTGCGCGAACTTGTCGCGGTATTCGGCGATCTTCTCTTCGGTCGCTTCGCCCTTGTAGAGAATCTCCACCGCGCCCTTCGGCCCCATCACCGCGATTTCGGCCGAGGGCCAGGCGACGTTGTAGTCGCCGCGGATGTGTTTCGAGTTCATCACGTCGTAGGCGCCGCCGTACGCTTTGCGCGTGATCACGGTGAGCTTCGGCACGGTCGCCTCACAATAGGCGAACAGTAGCTTGGCGCCGTGCTTGATGATGCCGCCGTGCTCCTGCGCCACGCCGGGCAGAAAGCCCGGCACGTCCTCGAACGTGACGATGGGCACGTTGAACGCATCGCAGAACCGGATGAAGCGCGCGCCCTTGAGCGACGCGTTGATGTCGAGCACGCCCGCCAGCGCGGCCGGCTGATTGGCCACGACGCCCACCGGGCGCCCGCCCAGACGCGCGAAACCCACGATCAGGTTCTGGGCATAGTCGCGCTGCACCTCGAAGAACTCACCCTTATCCACCACGCGCCGCAGCACGTCGTGCATGTCGTAGGGCTTGTTGGCGTTGTCGGGGATGATGTCGAGCAGCTCTTCGTCGCGGCGATCCGCGGGATCGTCGGTGGGGTGCAACGGCGGGTCGTCGAGGTTGTTGGACGGCAGATATGACAACAGCGTCCGGATCGCCGTCAGGCATTCCAACTCGGAGTCGTGCACGAAGTGCGCCACGCCCGACGTGCCGCCGTGCACGTCGGCCCCGCCCAGGCCCTCGAAGTCCACTTCTTCGTGCGTCACGGTCTTCACGACGCTCGGTCCGGTCACGAACATGTACGACACGCCGCGCACCATGAACACGAAATCGGTGATGGCGGGACTGTACACGGCGCCGCCCGCGCACGGGCCCAGCACCGCGCTGATCTGCGGGATCACGCCCGACGCGAGCGTATTACGAAGGAAGATGTCGGCGTAGCCGCCGAGCGACGCCACGCCCTCCTGAATGCGCGCGCCGCCCGAATCGCTCAAGCCCACCACCGGCGCGCCGTTGCGCACGGCCAGGTCCATCACCTTGCAGATCTTCTCGGCGTGCGCTTCCGAGAGCGACCCGCCGAACACGGTGAAGTCCTGCGAAAAGACGTAGATCAGGCGCCCGTCGATCCGCCCGTAGCCCGTCACGACACCGTCGCCCAGCACTTTCTGATCGGCCAGGCCGAAGTCGGTGCTGCGATGGGTCACGAACCGGTCCAGCTCGACGAAGCTGCCGGGATCGAGCAGCACGTCGAGCCGCTCGCGCGCCGTCATCTTGCCCTTGGCGTGCTGGGCGTCGATGCGCTCCTGCCCGCCGCCCAGCTCCGCTTCGGCGCGCTTGGCCTGCAGTAATTCGAGTTTGTCCCGCATCGGGAGAATCTAGACTCCCCATGGGCCGCAAAGAAAGAAGGGAGCAGCACTTCGCTGCTCCCTTCTACTACTACCCGCCGACCCTTTACGCCTCCGGCGACTGCTCGTCCGGCTCCGGCTCCGGCTCCGGCGCGGGCGGCGCCGGCGGCGGGGGCGGGGCGTCCCCGCCTTCTTCCTTCGGGAAGCCTGTGGCCGCCAGCACGATCCGATGATGAATCGGGTCGACTTCGAGCACTTTCAGCTCGACCGCCTGTCCTTCCTTCACCGCGTCGGCCGGCTGGGCGATGTCGGGAATGCCGAGCTGCGACATCGGCACGAAGCCCTCGATGTCGTTGCCGATATCCACCACCACACCCTTGTCCATCAGCCGCAACACCCGGCCGCGCAGCTCGGTGCCCACGGGATAGGTCTCACCGATGCGCAGCCACGGATCTTCCTGCGCCTGCTTCAGGCCGAGCGAGATGCGCTTGTTCTCGGCGTCGACGTTGAGGATCAGCACCTCGACTTCGTCGCCTTTCTTGACGACTTCGGACGGATGCTGCACCCGCTTGGTCCACGACATGTCGGAGATGTGGATCAGCCCGTCGATGCCCGGCTCGATCTCGACGAACGCGCCGAACGACGTGAGGTTGCGGACCTTGCCCTTGATGCGCGTGCCGACCGGATACTTGTCAGGCAGCGCCATCCACGGATCTTCCTCGGTCTGCTTCATGCCGAGTGAGATCTTCTCTTCGGTCTCGTCGACTTTCAGGACGACCGCCTCGATCGTCTCGCCGATCGACACGACTTTCGACGGATGGCGGACGTTGCGCGTCCAGCTCATCTCGGAGATGTGCACCAGGCCTTCGATGCCCGGCTCGAGCTCGACGAAGGCGCCGTA
>DATLWA010000189.1:0-4531 GCA_035576905.1 Gemmatimonadales bacterium | reverse complement strand
GATCGCCGCGGATCCCCGGCCGTTCGAGCGGATGGTGACGAACGCGTCCGTGAAGCGGCGGTTCGGCAGGCTGGACGAGGACGCGACGCTGAAGCGGGTGCCGCGCGGTTACGCGCCGGACCACCCGGCGGCGCACTGGCTGCGCTTGCAGTCGTTCACGCTGGGCCGCGAGCTGCGGGATACGCAGGCCACGAGCGCGCGCTTGCCCGCGCTGCTCGAAGCCGACTTCCGCCTGATCCTGCCGCTCGTGCGCTGGATCAACGGCGTGTTGGGACTCAAGCCGGCAACACAGCGCTAGCGGTCGTCGATTCGCTCATCCCTCCTTCACGGATACTTCACGCCCTCTTTCGCACCGTTCTCACTCAACGCGTCCGCGAACAGGAGTGCACCAACGTGAAAACGTCAATTGCTGCAATCGCCCTGGCGGTGTGTGGGGCAGCATTCCTGCCCGCAGCCGCGCCGGCCCAGGCAAACCCCGCACCCACGAAGGTGACCGTGAAGATCGTCGCGCCCCGGAAGGGAGCGACGGTGACCGGGCCGGTGGTGATCAGGTTGCGGGCGACAGGCGTGCGGATCGCGCCCGCGACCGACGAAGCAGCCGGGACGGCCCATCATCACCTGTTCGTGGATCACGACCTCAACTGGCTCAGCGACACGATTCCCATGGGCAGCCCGGGGATCATCCACTTGGCCCGGGGCCAGACGGAGTTCGTGCTCGATTCGCTCGCGCCGGGCGTGCATCGCGTGATCGCGGTGCTCGCGGACTGGCGGCACATCCCGCTGAACCCGCTGGTCGCGGATACGGTGACGTTTACGGTGAAGTAGGGCCCTGCGGCTCTGACACCGTCCTGACACCCCAATTGCCTCCTCATTCGGGTCCTGGGCATCTTACCCGCCATGGGGATCGCCGCCTGCCTCCTGCTCCTCTGCGCCGACCCGACCACGTACTCGGGCCGGGAGCGCCAGCTCGACGTTCGGATCCCGCGCGTCGAAGCTGAGGCCGTGGTCGACGGCGATCTGGGCGACTCCGCCTGGTCGCAGGCCGCGCTGTTGACCGGTTTCTCCCAGTACTCCCCCAACGACGGCCAGGCGGCCGTGGACTCCACTCAGGTATTGGTCTGGTATTCGCCAACGGCGATCTATTTCGGCATTCGCGCCTTCGAGCTGCACGGCCGGCCCACGATGACGCTCGCCAATCGCGACCAGATTTTCGACGACGACAACGTGCAGATCCTGCTGGGCACGTTTCACGACGGCAAACAGGCCCTGATGTTCGCCGTCAATCCCGTCGGCGTCCAAGGTGACGGCTCGCTGATCGAGGGCGCCAACGTGACCGCGAGCGGCTTCATCGGCGGCGCGGTGGTGGGGCGGGAGCAGCCCGACTTGAGCCCCGACTTCGTCTTTCAATCGCTGGGCCGCGTGACCGATTGGGGCTACGAAGTCGAGGTGCGCATTCCGTTCAAGAGCATCCGCTACCAGCCGCGCCAGCCCCAGGACTGGCGGCTCAACATCGTCCGCCAGGTCAAGCACTCGGGCGTCGAGGATTCCTGGTATCCCGCGCGCCGCGCCAACGCGACCTTCATCGGGCAGGCGGGCAACCTGGTCGGCTTGAGCGGCATGCACCGGGGCCTCGTGATGGACCTGAACCCCGAGGCCACCGGCAAGGCGAGTGGCGCGCCGACCACGAGTGGCTATCGGTACGATCTGGGAAATCCGCAGGTCGGCGGCAACGTGCGCTGGGGCGTCTCGGACAACCTCACGCTCAATGGCACCGTCAAGCCGGACTTCTCACAAGTGGAATCGGACGCCGGCCAGCTCGGCTTCGATCCCCGCCAGGCGCTGTTCTTCCCCGAGAAGCGGCCCTTCTTCCTGGAGGGGAGCGAGCTGTTCCAGGTGCCGCAGGGCCTGATCTACACGCGCAGGATCGTCCAGCCGGTCGCAGCGGTCAAGCTCACCGGGACGACCTTCGGGACCGACATCGGACTGCTCTCAGCGGTCGACCAGAAGTTCGCTTCGGCGACGGGCACGGACAATCCCGTTTTCAATATCGTGCGAGCCCAACGCAGTTTGGGGAGCGGCTCTCGCGTCGGTCTCGCCTATACCGATCGGATCGAGGGCAGCGACTACAACCGCGTGGCCGAGGTGGACAGCCGGCTGGTCTTCAAGGACATCTATGGCCTGAATCTGCAGCTCGGCGCCAGCCGCACGCGCGCGGGCGGCGTGACCACGACGGCGCCGCTGTGGCTGGCGCAGTTCACCGTGCAGCAGCGCATCTGGGGATTACGCAGTCTCTTTGCCGGCATCTCCGACCAGTTCACGGACGCCAGTGGCTTCATCGGCCGCGCGGGGATCGTGCATTCGTACGTCGATCCGAGCTATACGACGTACGGAAAGTCGCAGGCGTGGCTGCAGCGCTTCACGGGCGACATCGTGGTGGACGGCATCTGGCAGTACCAGAACTTCGTCCACGGGCGGCACCTGCAGGACAAGAAGCTGCACTTCAACGGCAACGCGGCGCTCCGGGGCGGCTGGAACATCGGCGCGGGCTACTTCGTGGAATCGTTCGGCTACGATTCAGCGCTGTATGCCCCCTACCGGCTCGAGGTGCCGCATCCGGGCGGCGGGCTCGACACCATCCCGTTCACGGGACAGCCGACGATCGCCAACGGCGAGTACATCGTGCAAATCGGGACGCCGCAATGGAAGCACTTCAGCGGCGGCGGCTTCTTCCTGCAGGGCCACGACGAGAACTTCTTCGAGTGGGCGTCGGCCGACTTGCTGCTCTTGAGCGTGGACGTGTCGTACCGCCCCACGGAGCGGCTGCGCAACAGCGTCAGCTATTTCTGGCAGCAGGTCAATCGCCGTACCGACGGCACGCTGGTCAACGTGGGCCGCGTACTGCGGGCCAAGGCCGAGTATCAGCTGTCGCGGCCGTTATTCGTGCGGCTGGTGGGCCAGTACATCCAGGACAAGACGGATTCGCTGCGGGACGACTCGCGCACGGGCGCGCCGATCCTGATCGTCGGTTCGAGCGGCATCAGGCGCTCCGCCGCGTCGCGCACGAATCTCTTCCACGTCGACGGGCTGCTCAGCTATCAGCCGATGCCGGGGACGGTCGTGTTCGCGGGCTACGGCGGCGACATGGTGGATGAGGACGCGTTCCAGTTCCGCGGGCTGCGCCGTACGGACGACGCATTCTTCCTCAAGCTGAGCTACTTGTTCCGGCTCTGAGGCCGGGCACCCGTCAATCGCTCGTCATGATGAAGAGCGGCGCGCCGTCGAACTCGTAGATCGGCCGTAAGCGATCGGTGTTGTAGTACTTCGCGACATCCACGGTCTTCTTCTCCGACGTCACGCTGGTGATCGGCACGCTGTCGTAAAAGCCGCGGTGGATGCTGACCAGGCGGCCGTATTCCTTCCGCATGACCAAGTCGAGCGCGAGGTTGCCGAAGGCCATCGGCACGATGGAATCGAGCGCGTCCGGGTCACCGGAGCGCACGAGATAGCCAAGCCGCTGGTTGACGACGTCGATGCGACGGCCCTGGTTGTAGCGCGGGGACGCCGCCTTCAGCGCCGCGCCGATGCGGTCGCCGATGCCGCCCAGCTTGCGGTGCCCGAACATATCTGCTTCTTCACTCTCGAAGCTCATGCCGTCCTCTGAGCTCAGTCGCGCGCCCTCCGACACGAGCGCCACCGCGTAGCGGCTGGGGTTACGGTTGCGGTCGCCTGTGAGCAGCTCCGCCAGGCGCTCGACGTCCACCGGGTGTTCGGGGATGACGCAGCGATCGGCCGCGCCGGCCATGGTCGGCAGCAGCGCCGTGAACCCCGCGTAGCGCCCGAACACTTCGATGACCAGAAAGCGCTCGTGCGAGCCGGCCGAGGTGCGCAGGCGATGGGTCAGCTCGATGGTGCGCGTGACGCAGGTACTGAAGCCGATGCAGTAGTCGGTGCCGTAGACGTCGTTGTCCATCGTCTTGGGGATGGCGACGACGTGCACGCCCTCGTCGTGCAGCCGCTTGGCGTAGCTCAGGGTGTCATCCCCGCCGATGGGGATGAGGATGTCCACGCCGATGTGCTCGAGGTTCGCGAGCACGTCCTTGGTGGCGTCGTTGATCGGCTGGTCGTAGCCGCTGAGGTGCTGCGGCACGCGCTCGCGCGGCAGGTGGCTCGGCCGCACGCGCGAGGTGTGGAGGAAGGTGCCGCCCGTGCGGCCGGCGCGGTTGACCTCCGCTTCCGAAAGCGGCTGCACGTTCTCGCTGTTGTCGGCCTTGGCATCCGCCACGTAGTCGACCAGCCCGCCCCAGCCGCGGCGAATGCCCAGCACCCGGTAGCCGTCGCGGATCGCGCGGATGGTGATGGCCCGGATCGCCGGGTTCAAGCCGGGCACGTCGCCGCCGCCCGTCAGGATACCTATGGTGCCTTTCGTCATCGCTGCTCCCGTGCGGCGTGGTGCGTGATCGATCGTGCGGCCGTCCCGAGTAGTACCACATCGGCGCCGCGGGTGTCAATGCGCTGCGGCGCGTTCACGCGG
>DATLWA010000188.1:0-10113 GCA_035576905.1 Gemmatimonadales bacterium | reverse complement strand
AGCGTCTTCGTGCGTGCGTCCTGCGAACGAGCGGCCGGTCGTCGTGCCCCAGTAGGAGAACGTGCCGGGTGCGTCGAGCCGAAAGCGGACAGTGCGCGTTTCCCCCGGCCGCACGACCACGGTGTCGGGCAGACCGCCGGTCGGCAGGGGGCGGGCGTGCAGGCCGTGGACCGTCAGCTGCGCGCCCGGAACGGTGTTGTGGATGCTCAGCGCGACTTCGGTGCCCGCCGGCACTCGGATCAGCGGTGCCGGGATTTCGGGCCGGCCGCCGACCTCGCCCAACGCCGGCACCTCCGCCCCGGGTGCCTCGTCGCCGTCGGGATACCATTTAGCGAGGCGAGACTCGAGACGCAGCGTCAGGACGCCGTTTGCAAGGGTGCCCGCGGCGTGCCGGTTATCGTTGATGTGTACGGCGGGCGGGAGACGTCTGACGGGAGAAAAGGGCAGAAGCCACAGCAAAGTGAAAGCGGCGGCGCGCAGCTGCACGGCAACCTCAGAGCTTGCGAGCGGTCAAATTGCGCCGGCGGAGCGGCCGTGTCAAACCCTCACCCGCCCCGCGTGTGCATCTCCCGCCGCGGGTCGGCGCGCAGCGCGTCGATCTGATAGAGCGCGCCGCGGTCTGCCATCGCTAACCGCTCCTCGGCGCCGCGATCGGCCCGCGCTTGCCACGTGGAGGTGATCAGCGCCCGCAGGTCTTCATCCGTTGCCCCCGCGCGCAGTGGCTCGCGCAGGTCCACGCCCCGCTCGGCATAGAGACATAAGAACCACGTGCCGTCGGCCGTGAGGCGGCTGCGATCGCAAGCGGCGCAGAACGGCGCCGTCACCGACGCGATCACCCCGAACGTGGTGCCATCCGAGAGCTTGAACCGCTCGGCCGGCGCGCGCGGGTCGGATGCGTCGCGCACTGGCGCGATCGGTCCGTAGCGGGCCGTCAGGCGCTCCAGGATTTCCCGCTGCGACACCACCTGCTCCGCCGTCCAGTGTGTGGCGCCGCCCACGTCCATGTACTCGATGAAGCGCACTTCGGCCGCGTGCGACTTGCCGAACTCGATCAGGTCCGCGATCTCATCGTCATTGACCCCGCGCACGACCACCGTATTGAGCTTCACCCGCTCGAATCCTGCCGCCCGTGCCGCGGCGATCCCGGCGAGCACGTCGGCGTGGTGGCCGCTCTTGGCGAACTCCTGCATCCGCTCCGGCCGCAGCGTGTCGAGACTAACGGTGACGCGCGCCAGACCCGCGGCCCGCATGGCGCCGGCGTGCTTGGCCAGGAGGACGCCGTTCGTGGTGAGGGCCAAGTCCCGAACGCCGGGATTCTCGCGCAGCAGGCGCACCAGCGTCGGCAGGTCGTGGCGCAATAACGGCTCGCCGCCCGTGAGGCGGACTTTCGTCACGCCGAGGTCGGTGAAAACCTGCGTCAGCCGGCCGATTTCCTCGAAGGTGAGCAGCGAGGTTCGCGGCAGCCAGACGTAATCCTCTTCCGGCATGCAATAACGGCAACGCAGGTTGCAGCGGTCGGTGACCGAGACGCGCAGCGAGCCAAGCGGGCGGTGGCGCGTGTCGTGGATCATGTGCCCTCCGGCCCCACCACGGCGGGCCTGCCCTGCGGATCCACCCACAGGGTCGAGCCGTCGGCGCGCAGCTCTTTCTTCCAGATCGGCAGGCGCTGCTTCACTTCCTCGATCACCTGGCGGCAGGCGCCGAACGCCTCGGCACGATGCGGGGCGGCGACGGCGATGCCGATGCTCGCTTCCTCGGTCGGCACGAGGCCGAGCCGGTGGCGCACCGCGACGCGCGCGTTGGGCCAGCGCTTGACCACTTCCGCGAGTATCCGGTCCAGCTCGGCATTGGCCATGGCGTCGTAGCCCGAGTACTCGATGCCCGTGACGCCGCCGTCTTCGGGGGCGTCGCGGACGGTGCCGAGAAAGAGGCAGGTGCCGCCGCAGGTGGGCGACGCCACGGCCGCGACCAGCTCGGTGACGGAGATCGGGGCGCGCGTGAGATGATTCATCCGCCCGCCAGCGGCGGCAGCAGCGCCACTTCGTCGCCCGGGAGAACCGGGGTGTCGGCGCGCGCGTGCTTCAGGTTGACGGCCGCGAGCGGCCGCTCGGGCAGCTCGGCGCCGCCCGGCAGCACGGCGCGCGCCTCGCGCACCACGTCGGCGACCGTCGCGGGCAGCGGCAGCGTGACGCTCGCCTCCTCGCGCCCCACCAGCTCGGCGTAGCGCGCGAAGAACCGGACGGTGATCGTGCCGCTGCCGCTCATGCGGTGAAGTATACCTCGAGGGTCACGGGCCCGTGGCACCGGTCGTGAGGCCGCGCCACAACTTCGCTTGCTGCGGCGTGGGCGTAGCGGGCTTCGCGACCGTGAACGCCGTCGACACGCGCTCGCGCACGTGCGTCTGCAGCGTGCGCGGTTGCCCGCTGCGCTTCACCGTGATCGTCATGGCCTGGCCGTTCTGTCCCTTGAAGCGGTTGCGGAATGCCTCGCCCCAATCCTGGTCGCCGCGGATCGTCACGTCGCCGATCTGCACCAGCACATCGCCCGGCTCGACGCCGGCCTCGGCCGCCGCGCTGCCCGGCGCTACGCCCTGCACTTCGACTTGCCCGTCCGCCGTGAGGCCCGACGACACGCCGAGCACCGGCGTCGACTCGCTGCGTCGCGTCACGACGATGCCCGCTTTGGGGAGGATCGAGTCGTAGGGCAGCGGATCGCGGCCGTTGATGTAGTGCGCGTAAAAACCGTCGGCGTCGGGGAGACCCGCCTCCTTGAGCAGCGCGACGAGATTGGCGGTCGTGAACCCCTTCCCTTGCTTGTAGTACCGGGTGAACAGGCCGCGCATCACCTCGTCCAGCGAGTGCCGGTTGTCGGTCGCATCGCGGATCGAGACGTCCAGCAGCAGACCGGTGAGCGACCCCTTCGGGTAGTACAGCTGCGAGCTGTTGACGTAGATCTCGTTGATCCACGTCGCCACGCTGCCGTCCTCTTCGCTCCACGGCTCGGGCGCCACGGCCACCTCGTGCATGTTGGCCGCGATGTTGTGGAGGAAATCATCGTCCGTCCACAAGTGCGACCGCACGTTGGTGAGGTCGGCGTAGTAATCGGTGACGCCCTCCGACCACCACAACAGCGGCGTGAACTGCTCGGCGTGATAGTCGTACGGCCACATCTCGGCGGGCCGGATGCGCTTCACGTTCCACAGATGGAAGAACTCGTGCGAGATCAACGGCCGGATGAAGGAGCCCAGGTTGCCCGCGTCGTCGGCGAAATCGGGACCCGCGGGCATGATGTCGTACTGCGACGCCAGGTGCTCCAGGCCGCCGCCGAATCCCACCGGCTCGTGGATGACGGAGAAGAAGATCGTGTAGGTGTCGTACGGCGGGCCGCCCATCAGCTCATCCTGCGAGGCCGCGGCGCGCTGCATCACGTCGCGCAGACTCTTCGCCACGGCGGGCGTGTAATCGGCCTGCGGGTAGAGCGCCAGGCGAATCCAGTGCCCCGCGACTTGCAGCGAGTCCAGCGCGTAGCGTCCCACGAACGTCTCGGCGTCGACCAGCGTGTGATAGTCGGGCGCGGTGTACGTGCCGCCCGGGCTCGCGGCGAGCGCGGTGGTCACGCGCCAGCCCGGCGGCAGCGCGAAGCGCACAGCCGCGGGCCGCGCGAGCTGTCCTTCTTCGTACAGAAATAGATTCGTGCCGAGGAATTGGCCCCAGTCGCCGCGCAACCGCGCGATGGACAGGTCGATCGTGTCCGCGAGAAAATCGAATTCGACGGTGACGCGATCGCGCTTGCCCGTCGTCACGCGCCAGGTGTCTTTGTCGAAGCGATCCCAGAACAGCGGCTGCGCGTCGGCGCCGTGGGCGGCGAAATGGCGCACGTAGCGCGCGTAGTTCTGGATCTCGTAGTTCCCCGGGCTCCACGCCGGCAACGACACGTACAACGTGTCCTTGCCCGTGGCCGGGAAATCGGCCTTCACGTGGAAGAGGTTGTCGGCCGGCAGCACCGACACCTCGTAAGTGACGGTCTGAGCGGCGAGTGGCAGGGCGAGCAGCAACGCACCGACGTAGCGCAGCACGCGGACTCCCGAGCGAAGGTTCAAACTGGATACACCACCCAAAACAAAGCGGCCCAGACGTTTAGTCCGGGCCGCGGGTGCGCGTTCTCGAGCCGCGAGTCAGGAAGGCGCGCCCGCTTTCGCGTTGGCGTCGGCGACCATCGCACGCAACTCCTTGCTGGGCTTGAAGACAGGCACCGGACGCGCCGCCACTTCGACCGGATCACCGGTGCGCGGATTGCGCGCCATGCGCGTCTTGCGCTGCCGGATCTTGAAGGTCCCAAACCCGCGTATCTCAATGTTATGCTGCTCGGCCAGGGCAGCCTTCACCGCGTCGAGGAATGAGTCGACGACCCGGGCGCAGTCCTTTTTGGAAATGAGCGGACCCGCCGTGCGGGCGATTTGTGCGGTGACCTTTTCGACCAGATCGGCCTTCGTCATCCGTTCCCCCAGCAGGGCCCAGGGCGGGCGAGCGGGGGCATAATATGGGCCTAACCTATCGACTGTCAAGAGCTTGGAGGAACTGCCGGAAGTGCGGTTGGGCGTCGTGCGGGCCCGGCGACGCCTCGGGGTGATACTGTACCGCAAAAATCGGGTACTCGCGATGCCGCACGCCTTCCACGGTGTGGTCATTGAGGTTGAGGTGCGTCACCATGAGCGCCTTGGCGCCGGGCACGCCCGTCGTGTCGCCCTCGACCGCGAAGCCGTGGTTCTGCGACGTGATAAGTACTTGCCCTGTCTCAAGATCGCGCACTGGGTGGTTGCCGCCGCGGTGACCGTAAGGGAGCTTCGTCGTCCGGCCGCCGAAGGCGAGACCGAGCAGCTGGTGTCCGAGACAGATCCCGAAAATCGGCAGCGATCCGTCGCCCAGCTCACGGATCGTCTTGACGGCGTAACCGACGGCGGCGGGATCGCCCGGCCCGTTGGAGAGAAACAACCCGTCCGGCTCGAGCTCGCGAATGCGCGTCGCGCTGGTCCCCGCCGGCACGACGGTCACGCGGCAATCGTTCTGGAGAAACAGGCGCAGGATGTTGCGCTTCATGCCGTAGTCGTACGCCACCACGTGATACTTGGCCGACTCCGGACCTTCACGGTACTCGGCTTTGATGGTCGCGGCGCTCGCCAGGTCGAGTCCATCCATCGACGGCGACGCCGCGAGCGCGCGGCGGGTCGCGTCGGTCGGCGCGTCGCCCACGGCCATCACGCCGCGCATCGCACCCTTAGAGCGGATATGCCGTGTGAGCTGGCGCGTGTCGACGTCGGCCACCACTGGGACCTTGGCCTCCGACAGCCAATCGAGCAGCGACCCGGTCGACCGCCAGTTGGACGGTTTGAGCGACAGCTCGCGCACCACGACGCCCGCGACGCGCGGGCGATCGGACTCGATGTCGTCGGGATTGATGCCGTAGTTGCCGATCATCGGCGCCGTCATCACCACCATCTGGCCGAGATACGAGGGGTCGGTGAAGACCTCTTGATAGCCCGAGAGGTTGGTGGTGAAGACGACTTCCGCGCACGCCGGCTCGAAACCCAGAGGCGCGGTGCCGTTGAAGCAGGCGCCGTCCTCGAGCAGGACGTAGGCGGGCAGGCGGTCAGCGATTGGGCGGACTCTTCGTCGGTGCGGGCGTCGTCGGCAGCGGCAGCGGGGCCGACTGCGGCGCCTGTTGCTGCTGCGCGGGGAGATTCTGCTGGATCACGGACCGAGCGGCGCCGGCGTGCGACTGCATCACGGCGAGCACCAGCGCGAGGAAAAGGAAAATGCCCGCGCACCACCAGGTGACTTTGGTGAGCAGCGTAACGGCCTGGCGGCCGCCCATGAACGTCTCGGTACCGGCCCCGCCGCCGAGCGATGCCAACCCGCCGCCCTGCCCCGCTTGAAAGAGCACGGCGGTGGTCAGGATCACGGCGTCGAGCAGGAGAATGACGAGCAGGGTGGTATACATGGCGGGCGGATAATACCTAGGCCGCGGCTGTCTGCACAAGACGAGCCCAGCCCTCGGCTTCCAGTGACGCGCCGCCCACCAGCACGCCGTCCAGCTCGGATTCCGCCAACAGCTCCACGATGTTCTTCAAGCTCACGCTGCCGCCGTACAGCACGCGGGTGCGCGCGGCGCGCCGCTCCACCAGCCACGCCCGAATGCGGCGGTGGACGTCGGCGGCGTCGCGCGGCGTGGCGTTCTTGCCCGTGCCGATCGCCCAGACCGGCTCGTAGGCGATGGCGATCTCGTTCAGGGCCGCGCCGTCGAGCGGCCCCAGGGCGGCCGTGAGCTGCCGGGTGACCACGGCGAGCGTCTGACCCGCCTCGCGCTCGGCCAGGGTCTCGCCCACACAGAGAATCGGTGTCAACTGGGCGGTGAGCGCCGCCCGGACCTTTTTTTCGGTCGCCGCATCGCTCTCGCCGAACACGTGGCGGCGCTCGGAGTGCCCCACCAACGCGGCGCGCGCGCCCGCCTGCGCGGCGAGCTGTCCCGAGATCGCGCCGGTGAACGCGCCCTTCGCCTCCCAATGGATGTCTTGCGCGCCGACTCGCAGATCGGGGCGCTGCGCGACCGCCTGGGCGGCAGCTTCGATCGACACCGCCGGCGGGAAGAACCACACCTCGCGGTCGGGATGCCGCCCGTAGGCCTTGGTGAACGCCGCCAAGTACGTCCGGGCCTCGGTCGGTCCGATGTTCATCTTCCAATTGGCGGCGAACAGCAGCTGTCTCACGGTTGCTCCAGCGCGACGACGCCAGGTAGCGGCTTGCCCTCGAGGAACTCGAGCGACGCGCCGCCGCCGGTGGACACGTGCGTCAGCCTGGTTTCGAGTCCCGCCACCGCCGCCGCGGAATCGCCGCCGCCCACGATGGTCACCGCCCCTTTGGCTCCCGCTTCGACCAGCGCCTGCGCCACGGCGCGGGTGCCGGCGTCGAACGGCGGCGTCTCGAATACGCCCATGGGGCCGTTCCACAGGATGGTCTTGGCGCCGAGCAGCCGGGCGCGGAAGTCGTTGCAGGTGGCGGTGTCGACGTCATACACGGCCCAATCCGCGGGGATCGCATCGCTCTTCACCTCACGCCGCTCCGCCGCGCGCTCGAGCGACGGCGCCACGACGGCCCCGCGCGGCAGGATGATTTTCTCGCCGCCCTTGATGAGCAGTCCCTTCGCCATCTCGACGCGGTCCGGCTCCACCAGGGACTTCCCCACCTGGAATCCCAGTGCCACGAAGAACGTGCACGCCATGGCGCCGCCGATCAGCACCTGGTCCACGCGCGGCAGCAGCGCCGAGATCACGTCGATTTTTCCGGAGATCTTGGCGCCGCCGAGTACGGCGATGAACGGCCGCTTGGGCGCGCGCAGCGCATCGCCGAGGTAGCGCAGCTCCTTCTCCATCAGGAAGCCGGTCACGGCGGGCTGCAGCAGATGCGCGAGTGCTTCGGTGGACGCGTGGGCGCGATGCGCCGACCCGAACGCGTCGTTCACGTAGAAATCGCCCAGCGCGGCAAGCGTCTTGGCGAACTCGGGATCGTTTTTCTCTTCGCCCGGCCAGAAGCGCGTGTTCTCGACCAGCGCCACGCCGCCGCGCGGCAGGCGCCGCGTCGCGGCGACGCCCGTCGCGGGATCGGGAATGAACTCGACCGGCGAGCCCAACAGCGTCTCCAGCGGCCGGACGATCTGCCGCAGCGAATACTTCGGCTCCGGTCCGCCCTTGGGCCGTCCCAGGTGCGACAGGATGATGATGCGCGCGCCCTTCTCGCGCAGGTAGCTGATCGTGGGGAGCGCGGCGCGCAGCCGGCTGTCGTCGGTGACGACGCCGTCCTTCAACGGGACGTTGAAATCCTCGCGCACCAGGGCCCGCTGCCCGTCGATCGCGGCGGCGGGGAGGTCCGTGAGGGTGCGGCGGCTCACCGCCGGCTCGCCACGAGGGCCATGAGGTCCACGCAGCGCGCCGAGTAGCCCATTTCGTTGTCGTACCACGACGACACGTGAATCAGCGTGCCGTCGATCACATTGGTCGACATGGAATCGACGACGCTCGAGTAGAGGCTGCCGATGTAGTCGACCGAGACGAGGGGCTCGTCGCTCACGCTCAGAATGCCTTTGAGCGCGCCCTGCGCCGCCTGCTTGAACGCCGCGTTGACCTCTTCGACGGTGGTCTTCTTCTCGACTTCGGCCGTGAGGTCGACGATCGAGACATCGGGCGTCGGCACGCGCAGCGAGACGCCGTCGATCTTGCCCTTCACCTCGGGCAGGACGAGCGCCGTCGCCTTCGCGGCGCCGGTGGTGGTCGGAATGATGCTGAGCGCCGCCGCGCGGGCCCGTCGCAGATCCTTGTGCGGCAGATCGAGAATTTGCTGGTCGTTGGTGTAGCTGTGCACCGTCGTCATGAAGCCGTGCTTGAAGCCCCAGTTGTCGAGCACGACCTTCACCACGGGCACGAGGCAGTTGGTGGTGCACGAGGCGTTGGAGAGCACGTGATGCTTGGCGGGATCGTACTTCTTGTCGTTCACGCCCATCACGATGGTGATGTCCTCGCCCTTCGCGGGCGCGGAGATGATGACCTTGCGCGCCCCGGCGGTGATGTGCTTGTCGGCGTTGGCGCGGTCGGTGAAGCGGCCCGTGCTCTCGAGCACGACGTCCACGCCGAGGTCTTTCCACGGCAGCTTCTCGGGCTCCTTGATCGCGGAGACCTTGATCGTGTTGCCGTTGACGACGAGCGCGTCGCCTTTGGCTTCGACGGTGCCGGGGAAACGGCCGTGCACCGAGTCGTACTTCAGCAGGTGGGCCAGGGTTTTCGTGTCGGTGATGTCGTTCACCGCCACGAACTCGATCGCCGTCTGCTTGGCCATGACCGCCGCGCGCAAGACGTTGCGCCCGATGCGCCCGAAGCCGTTGATGCCGACACGCACTGCCATCGGAGAGCTCCCTAGATGAAATCCGGTACGCTTGCGCGCCCGAAGGTTACGGCGCCGATCTCCTGCACGCCCGCCGCCGCGAGCGCTGCCGCCGCCGCCACCAGCGTAGCGCCGGTGGTGAAGACATCGTCCACGAGAATGCACGCTCCGGCTGCCGCATTCCGCGTTTGAAACGCCCCCGCCACGTTCGCCAGACGCGCTTCCGGTGTCAACGCCGTTTGCGTGCGTGTCTCACGGCGCCGGATGAGGCAATCGCGCAGCGGGATATCCCAGCGGGCGCTCAAGGCCGCCGCCAAGCGGGCGCTTTGATTGTAGCCGCGTTCGCGCTGGCGCCGCGGCGCGAGCGGTACCGGCACCAGCGCGGCGCCTGTGGCCGGCCGGGGCAGATGGCGCACCATCACGTCCGCGAGGTCATGCGCCACCCGCCCCAGCCCGCGGTACTTGAGCGCGTGCACGGCATCGCGCGCCCCGGCGTCGAGCCACACGGCCGACCGTGCCCGCACCAGCGCGGCCGGCCACTGCGCGCACAGGCGGCACGGCCCGAAGCTCGGGCCCGGTTGGCCGCAGCGGTCGCACCAGGGCGGACGGATGGGGCGCCAGCGGTAGCGGCACGGCGCGCAGACGAGGTGATCCGCTTCGGCAAACGCGAGCAGGTTCCGGCAGAGCAAGCACTCGGCCGGGAGCAGCAGCTGTTCGAGGACGTTAGGCACGGAGCGCGCGGCTCACCGCCGCGCGCATGATGTCGACCGGGGCGTTGGCACCGGGGAAAAACCGGTCGAACGCCGCGGCGCCCTGGTGCACCAGCATCTCGCGGCCGTCCGTCGCCGTCACGCCGGCGGCGCGCAGCGCCTGCACCCAGCGCGTTTGCCCCGCGACGTAGACCAGGTCGAGCGCGCAGCGCACCTCGGGCAGGCGCGCGGGATCGACCGGCAGCGGATCGACCTGGGCGAGCCCCAGTGGCGTGGCGTTGACGGCGACATCGGTCGCTTCACCGTCCTTCCAGACGGCGGCGCGGGCGCCGTGCTCCGCCGCCCAGGTCACGAACCGCTGGGCGCGCTCGGGCGCGCGCGAACGCACGCGCAGCTCGGCGCCCGCGTCCGCGGCGGCGATCGCCACCGCGCGGGCCGAGCCGCCGGTGCCGATCACCAGCCAGCGCCGCGCGCCG
>DATLWA010000187.1:0-5044 GCA_035576905.1 Gemmatimonadales bacterium | reverse complement strand
GCATCCGGGTCAACCCCGACGTCGCAACGGACACGCATCCTTACACCAAGACGGGCGACAAGACGGCCAAGTTCGGTGTGCCGTTCGACGAAGTCGTGGCGGTGGCGCGGCGCATCAGCGAGCACCCGCTGCTGCGGCTGCACGGCCTGGCGATGCACATCGGCTCGCAGATCAACGAAGTGGAGCCGTACCATCGCGGCACCGTCAAGCTGCTCGAGCTGGTCACGGCGATCCGCGCCTCGGGGATGAGCGGCATCGAGTGGCTCGACGTGGGTGGCGGACTCGGCGTGCGCTATCACAACGAGAAGGTGCCGAGTCTCGAGGCGTGGGCCGACGCGGTCGCGCGACCCATCAAGGCGGCCGGACTCGGCTTGCAGTGTGAGCCGGGACGCTTTTTGGTGGCGAACGCCGGTGTCCTCTTGATGCGCGTGCTGTATCGCAAGCACGCCGGCGCGCGCGAGTACGTCATCGTGGACGCCGGGATGACGGATTTCGTGCGGCCCAGCCATTACAACGCCCATCACGAGATCGTGCCGCTGTCGGACGGCCGCCGCGACGAACAACTGATGAACGTGGTGGGGCCGATCTGCGAGTCGGGCGATTTCCTGGCGCTCGATCGCAAGCTGCCCGAGGTGGCGCCCGGCGAAGTGCTGGCGCTGCTCGGCACCGGCGCCTACGGCTTCGTGATGAGCAGCACGTACAACGCCCGGCCGCGGCCGCCTGAAGTCCTGGTGGACGGCGATCGCTACTACGTGGCGCGCCAGCGCGAGACCCTGGAAGACCTCCTGCGCGGCGAAGTGCTCGAGCCCACGACGTGGTATCAGACGTGAACAAGATCCTGATCTTCGATTGCGGGTCGCAGTTCACCCAGCTGATCGCGCGCCGGGTGCGCGAGGAGCACGTCTACTGCGAGATCCATCCGGCGACGAAGGGCACGGACCTGGCGTTCGTGAAGCAGTTCGCGCCGCAGGGCATCATCCTCTCGGGCGGCCCCAACTCGGTGTTCGAGTCGGGGGCGCCCACCGTCGATCCCGGGATTCTGGACCTCGGCATTCCGGTCCTGGGGATCTGCTACGGCATGCAGCTCATCGCCAATCTCGCAGGGGGCACAGTCACGCCGTCCGACGCGCACGAGTACGGCAGGGCCGAGGTCACGGTCAAAGACGCGGCTGGTCTATTCGCGGGCTTCGCCGCGGGGACCACACTGACCGTTTGGGCCAGCCACGGCGATAAGATCGCGGCGCCGCCACCCCACTTCCGCGTGATCGCGACGAGCGACAACGCGCCCGTGGCGGGTTTTCGTCACGAAGCGAAGCCCGTGCACGGCGTGCTGTTTCACCCCGAGGTGGCGCACACGAACCGGGGTGGTGAGATCATCGCGAATTTCCTGTTCGGGATCTGTCATTGTACGCCCGACTGGACGCCGGGGCACTACGTCGAGCAGGAGGTCGCCAAGATCAAGGCGACCGTCGGCAAGTCGCGGCGCGCCATCTGCGGGCTCTCGGGCGGCGTGGACTCGGCCGTGGCCGCGGCACTCGTGCACCGTGCCATCGGCGACCGCCTGACCTGCATCTTCGTGGATCATGGGTTGCTCCGCCTCAATGAACGTGACCAGGTGGAGCGCACGTTCAAGAAGCACATGGGCATCGATCTGCGCGTCGTGGACGCCGCGGACCGCTTCCTCAAGCAGCTCGAGGGCATCGAGGATCCCGAGGAGAAGCGCCGCCGGATCGGGCACACGTTCATCGACGTGTTCGAGGACGCGGCCCGGCACGTCGAAGGCGACGTGGGCTTCCTGGTGCAGGGGACGCTGTACCCCGACGTGATCGAGTCGTCGTCGCCGCGCGGCGGGCCGTCGGTAACCATCAAGACCCATCACAACGTCGGCGGCCTGCGGCCCGACCTGCCGTGGAAGTTGATCGAGCCGCTGCGCGAGCTGTTCAAGGACGAAGTGCGACAGGTGGGCCGGGAGCTCGGGTTGCCCGAGGAGATCGTGGGACGGCATCCGTTCCCGGGGCCGGGCCTCGCGATCCGCGTGCTGGGTGCCGTCAGCGAGCCGCGGCTGGATCTGTTGCGGCTGGTGGATGCGATCTACATCGAGGAGATCCGCGCCGCGGGGCTGTACGACCAGATCTGGCAGGCGTTCGCGGTGTTGCTGCCGATCAAGTCAGTGGGTGTGATGGGCGACGGCCGCACCTACGATCACGTCGTGGCGCTGCGGGCGGTGACCAGTCGCGACGGCATGACGGCGGACTGGTTCCCGTTCGCGCCGGAAGTGCTGGCCAGAATGTCCAACCGGATCATCAACGAAGTCCGCGGCGTGAACCGCGTGACCTACGACGTCAGCTCGAAGCCGCCGGCCACGATCGAATGGGAGTGAGTCGCATCCCCTAGATGTTTTTCTGCTCCAACAGCTGCAGGAATTCCGGCGGCGTCTTGAGCTTCGCCAGCCGATCGGGCACATCCGCTTCCTTCGCGAACTGCGCGATCTTGCCGAGCACGGGCAGGTACTGGTTGGAGACTTCGAGCGGCGGGGCGACGATCAGAAAGAAGTAGTGCACCGGCTTGTCGTCGATGGCCTTGAAATCCACGCCGGCCAGGCGCCGGCCGAACGCCACGCGCAGTTTGGTGACGACGTTGGAGCGACAGTGGGGAATCGCGATGCCCTGGCCGATGCCGGTCGAGCCCAGCGTCTCGCGGCGCTTCAACATCTTGAACAGCAGGGCGTCGGATTTCTCGTCGAGTTTCAGCAGGCCCACGAGCTCCTTGAGCACCGCATCCTTGGCGTCGCTCTGAAGCTCGAGATTGACGGCATCTTCGGCGAAGAACTCTCGTAACCGCACGGCCACCCCGCTGGAGGTTCGGTTCCTGTGGTGACGGGCGCGAAACCTAACGGCCGGTTGCCCGTGGCGCAACGCGCCATTACGTTGTGATTCATGGAGTTCCCCTACCGCGTTGGTGCGGCCACGCCACTGTTTCTGGCGCCGATGGCGGGCGTGTCCGAAGCGCCCTTCCGCCAGGTGTGCCGGCGGTTCGGGGCGGACGTGGTCGTCACCGAATTCATTTCGTCGGTGGGGGTGTCGCGCGGCATCGAGCGGGTGCTGGCCGACGGCCGTTTCGAGGAAGTCGAGCGGCCCATCGGCATTCAGCTGTACGGCGCCGAGGCCGATACGATGGCGCGCGCGGCGGCGATGGTGACGGAGCTGTTCCAGCCCGACTTCGTGGATATCAATTTCGGCTGCCCCGTCAAGAAAGTCGTGCGCAACAACGGCGGCTCGGGGTGCCTGAAGGATCTGGGGCTGGTCCAGCAGATCATTCGGGCCGTCCGCGGCGCCACGCACGTGCCCGTCACCGTGAAAATCCGCAGCGGCTGGGATGAGACGCAGCGCGATCCGGTGACCATCGCCCTGCGCTGCCGCGAGGCGGGCGCCCAGGCGTTGACGCTGCACGCGCGCACGCGGACCCAGATGTTCACGGGCAAGGCCAATTGGGATGAGATCGCCCGGCTGGTCGAGGCGTTGGACGTGCCGGTGATCGGCAACGGCGACGTCAACAGCGCGGCCGACGTCCTTGCCATGAAGCAGCACACCAACTGCGCCGGCATCATGATCGCGCGCGGCGCGTTCGGCAATCCGTGGATCTTCCAGCAGGGCCGGGCGCTGCTGACGGGACTGCCGCTGCCGCCCGCCCCGACGCCCGAGGAGCGTTTCGCGACGGCGCTGGAGCACGCACGCCTGGCGCTGCGCCTGCAGGGCGACACGCGCAAGACGGCGCTCGAGTTCCGCAAGCACTTCGGCTGGTACACCAAGGGCGTGCCGGGCGCGTCGCAGCTGCGCGAGCGGCTCTTCCAGATCGAATCGATGGCCGAGGCCGAGGCGGTCTTCGCCGACTACCTGGCGAGCCGCGAAGTGGAGGCCGCCGCGTGAAGTTCGACGAGCTGGAGCGGCTCATCGAGCATCTCCCGTTCGCGCAGATCGATCACCTTCGACCCGCCACCCAGGGCCATCAAGAAGTCATCTTCTGCCTCGGCAAGACGCCGGAGCAGGTGGTGGGCATCGCCGAGCGGCTCGAGGCGAAGAGCGGCAGCTTCCTCGCCACGCGCGCCGAAGCGCCGCAGCGCCAGGCCCTCGCCGCTCGTTTCCCCCGCGCCGAAGTGAACGAGCTGGGCCGGACCGTCTTTCTGCCGCCCGACCCGGAGTCCGAGCCCACGGGGCGGGGCACCGTGCTGATCGTCACGGCCGGCACGAGCGACCTGCCGGTCGCCGAAGAGGCCGCGGTCACGGCGCGCGCCCTCAAGAATCGCGTGGCCCGTCTCACCGACGTGGGCGTCGCGGGCATCCACCGGATCCTCACGCAAACCGACGTGCTGCGCGAAGCGGGCGTCGTGATCGTGGTCGCCGGAATGGAGGGCGCGCTCCCCAGCGTCGTGGGTGGCCTGGTCAAGGCGCCGGTGATCGCCGTCCCCACGAGCATCGGCTACGGCGCTTCGTTCGGCGGCATCGCGGCACTCCTCGGCATGCTCAATTCCTGCGCCTCGGGTGTGACCGTGGTCAACATCGACAACGGATTCGGCGCCGCGGCCGCGGCGAGTCGCATCAACCACACATGAACGTCTGGGTGCCCCTCGCGTTCGCGGGCGGGCTCGGCTTCGGTTGGCTGCTCAGCGCGCGGCGGCGGGGCGCACCACGCCGCGGCGCGCCGCCCCGGCCGGCGGATTTCTCCCACACCATCGATCTGCTGCGCCGCGCGTACGGCGGCCGCGCCGCGTGGGCCGTGGGGCTTGCCGCCGGTCCACTCACCGCGTTCGACCCCACCGTACCGGAGGATGCCCGGCGCCGCGGCGACGCGTTGGTGCAGCTCGCGTGCGTCGACGGACGCGTGCACGTGGTGCGCGAGCCCTCGGGTACCTATGTGGCCGTCGGCGACTTCCCATTCGGGGCGGGGGTGCTGCTGCCGCCTGAGACCGACCCGACGGCGGCGGGCGACGACCTGCGCCGGGTGGTGGCGGGTATGCGGGTCGCCGAGTCGGTCGAGCTGCGGAAGG
>DATLWA010000186.1:0-3088 GCA_035576905.1 Gemmatimonadales bacterium | reverse complement strand
ATCTCTACCCGCGTGCTGAAGACGAAAATCACCTGATGCTTGAGCTTGCTGCGGTCGAGGTGGCGCAGCGCCAGAATCTGCGCCGCGTCGCCGACGCGGTCGTCCATGGAGCGGCCGGTGGCACGCGTGCCGGCGAGGCGCGTGAATTGTTTCGGCATCGTGACCGTGCTGCCGACGCTCACGCCGCGGGCCAGCGTCGCCTGGCGCGAAGTCGTCCCCACGTTGACGCGCAGCGGCGGTGGATTGTGGCGTGTGGTGCCGGTGTCGCGCGGCAGGAAGACGCCCGGCACGTCGCCCGTGGGTGTGTGCACCAGCGCCGGCTCCGCTTCGAAGAGCGACTGGAAGAAGCCGCCCTGATTCGTGATCCTCAGCGAGCCGTCGTCGAGAACTGAATCCACCCGGTACCCTATCTCATCCAAGTGAGCCACGAACACGACCACCGGATCGCCCTGACCCACGCGCACCCAGACATTGCCGGCCGTGTCGGTCTCAGTCTTGGCCCACGCGGGCAGGAGCTTCAGGACGGTGGCGCGCACGGGGGTTTCCATGCCGGAGACGCCATAGCTCTCGATCAGCGGGGCGAGGACGGCTTGGGCCTCGGCGATGCGTGAAGAATCCTGGGCGGAGAGACGCGCGGCGCACAGCGCGAACAGGATCGTCGCCGCGGCTTTCACTTCGCACCTCCCAGCCACTGCACGATCGCCTTGCGCACCGAATCGGCCGCCGCGAGCGAGACGGTCTCGACCGGCGTAAACCGAAATTGCGACGGCACGCTCGGCGCCAACTCTTCGGCGAACGGGCCCTGCAGCGCGCGCACCGCTTTGAGACCGGTCTGCGCGTAGCTGCTCTGGATCGTGAACGCCACGACGACGGTGCCGCGGACGGCGGGTTTGCCGAGCGCCGCGGCGAGCAGCGCGGCGCAGGTGGCGCGCGATCCGGCGAAGGGTGCGGCGAGCTGGCCGTCCCCGTAGCGCAGCGGCCGTTTGAGTCGCGCCACTGCCGACAACACGTGGATCCCCAGGCGCGCCACATCGGCGCGCGACGTCGCGCCCACGTCGAGCCAGGCGTCGTCCACCGTGAACGGCGGCTCGGCGGCCGCCGCGGCGCCGCGGAAGCGCGTGAGGTGCGTCGAGCGCACGGCCACGACGCCCGGGACCGGCCCGGCGTCGCCCATGACGGTGACGCGCTGGCCCTCCAGCATCTGCTGGTCGAACAGCGGCTGCGGCAGCGCGCCGGGCACGCGCCGCAAGCGGATGTAGCCGTCGTCGGTGATGGTGCCGACGATGTAGCCCACTTCGTCCACGGCGCAGCTCGCGAGACGCTTGGGCTCGCCTTTGCCCAGCGCGAGCGTCACGTTGCCGAAGCGATCGCGCGCGGCACCCGGCAGCCAGGCGAGCAGCGAATCGGTGAGGGCTCGCTCGGAGCCGGAGACGGCGGTGAGGGAGGCGAGGCGTTCGGTGTAGGCGGCGACGTCCTGGGCGTACAGGCGAGGCAGGACGGATAGCAGCAGCAAAACGAATCTCATTTCAGCTCCACCAAGGGATGTCCAGCCGCACCGGCTCCTCCGGCACGCCGAGCCGCGCCAGCGCCAACACCACGGCCGGGAGCAGGCGATGCTCCACCGCGAGGACGCGCGCCGCGAGCGTGTCGGGTGTGTCGCCGGCGTGGACCGGCACGGGCCACTGGGCGATGATCGCGCCGCGGTCGTAATGCTCGTCCACATAATGGATCGTGGCGCCCGACACCGTCGCGCCGCTCGCCAGCACGGCCTCGTGCACGCGCCGGCCGTAGAAGCCGGGCCCGCCGAACGCCGGCAGCAACGCGGGGTGAATGTTAATCATCCGGCAGCGGAAGCGCGCCACGGTCTCGGCGGGGACCAGCTTGAGGTAACCGGCGAGGACCACCAGGTCGGCGTCGCCGAGGGCGCGCAACACCTCGGCGGCATTGGTGTGATCGGCGAGGACGGCGGTGGGGACACCGGCGCGCCGGGCCCGGTCCAGAGCGCCGGCGTCGGCGCGGTTGGAAACGGCGACGGCCACCCTGGCGGGTGCGCCCGGGGTGGCCGTCGCGTCCAGCAGGGACTGCAGGTTCGTGCCGCCGCCCGAGACCAGGACGGCGACGCGGACCGGGGTCACCGCCGGCTGCAGCGCTGCAGTGACTTGGGCTTGGCGCCCGCCGTCACGCTGAGGGTGTAGGAGCCGGTTTCGTACTTGCCGCGCGTATTGACCAGGATGCGGTACTGCCCGTCTTGCGGCAGCATGACGGTGAGCCGCGCGTTGCAGTTGCCGCCCCCATCGTCGTCCTGGGATCCGTCGTCGGCGAGTCCCGGCCCGAACAAGAAGACGAACGCATCGAACGCGTCGGACTCGAGGTCGATCGTCACCTGCTGCCCGGCCTGTCCCTGGAGCAGCCACCACTGCGCATACGTCGTATCGGCCGAACGCAGGTAGTCGCTGGTCGACAGCTGGCCCTGCACGGACTGTCCGATCGTGATCGTGCCCTGGGTACGCGCGCCGCCGCCACCACCGGTCGTGGTCGTCGCCCCGCCGCTCGAGCAATCGCCGCTGACGGGCGGCTTGAGCCCGCGCGTGATCGACAGCGTGAAGCCGCCGGTGGTCTTCTTCTGGGTGCTGGTCGTGTTCACCAGGATCGTGTACGTCCCGGTGGTCGGGAACGTCGTGGACACGCGGGCCGAGCAGCCCGGTCCGCCGTCGTCATCCACGCTCGAGGAGTCGCGGCCGTCGGCGGCCTTGAAACCGCGCACGATCAAGTACGGATCGAAGTCGTCCGACGACAGATCGATCGTGAGCTGTGAGCCGGCCGTCGTGTTGAATTGCCAGAACTGATAATACGTCGTATCGCGGTACAGGTTGTCGGCCGAGGTCAGCGAACCGTTGACCGCCTGACCCACCTGGATCTGGTGCATCTCGCCGGTCCCGACGGACGGGGACGACGACGGGCCCGATGCCACCGACCCCGTCGCCGGCGTGCAGTCGTCGTCGGGCAGCAGCGGCTTGATGCCCCGCGTGAGCGACAAGGTGTAGCGGCCCACCTGCCGGACGGGCGTGACGCTGGTGTTGGCCACCAC
>DATLWA010000185.1:0-7218 GCA_035576905.1 Gemmatimonadales bacterium | reverse complement strand
CGACGGCCACGGATTCTCGGTGGTGCGCGTGGAGGCCGACTCCACCCAACGGCTGTGGGCGTTCGACCTGGACGGCTCGCATCCCCGCCTGCTCCTGCCCGGCGTGAAGCCCGTGGGCTACCACGCGTGGATCGATTCCGTCACGGTCGCGTTGTTCGTGCTCGGCACGCCCGCCACGTTGCAGCTGGCCGACCTGCGCACGGGCAAGGTGGACACGGTCGCCCGCGACATCGGCCGCTCGCCGCAGCGGGTGCCGGGGCGCGCCGCGGTGAGCGTCGTCTGGCGGCGCGACTCGACGACCCGGGTGATCGCAATCGTGGACGCCGCGACACGGACGCCGCAGCCGTTCGCCCCGCTGCCTGACAGCGCCGACTTCCACGCCTGGACTCCCGACGGCACGCTGCTCGCCAGCGCGGGGACACGGGTGCTGCGCTGGGATCCCCAGGCGGCGCGCTGGGTGCCGATCGCCGACTTCGCGGCCGCGGGAGTGACGAACATCACGCGCCTCGCCGTCAGCCCCGCGGGAGACCGGATCGCCTTCGTGGCGATTCCCGCGGCGCATTGATGGGCGGCGCGCTCGACGCGATTCTCAAGCCGCGGAGTGTGGCCGTCATCGGCGCCTCGCGCTCGCCCAACACCATCGGGCACCAGGTTCTGTCCAACATCGTGCAGCACGGGTTCACCGGTACCGTGTACCCGGTGAACCCCAAGGCCGCGGCTATCCACTCGATCCGGGCCTTCCCGACGGTCGCGGCGATTCCCGACGCGGTGGAACTGGCCGTCATCGTCGTGCCGCACGATCGCGTGCTCGCGGTGGCGGAGGAATGCGGGGCCGCGGGCGTGAAGGGCTTGGTGGTAATTTCCGCCGGCTTCAAGGAGGTGGGCGGCCCGGGCGTCGCGCTGGAGCGCGCCCTGCTCGCCATCGTGCAGCGCTACGGGATGCGCATGGTCGGGCCCAATTGCATGGGCGTGCTGAACGGCGATCCCGCCATCTCGCTCAACGCGACGTTCGCGCCCACCATGCCGCCATTCGGACGCGCGGCTTTCGTGTCGCAGTCGGGTGCTTTGGGCGTGAGCGTCCTCGACTACGCCAAGGAGTACGGCATCGGGTTCGCGCAGTTCGTGTCGGTGGGCAACAAAGCGGACGTGAGCGGCAACGACCTGCTGGCACAGTGGGAGCATGACCCCGCCGTCGGCGTGATCCTGATGTATGTGGAGAGCTTCGGAAATCCGCGGCGCTTTCTCGAGATCGCGTCGCGCATCACCAAGAGTACGCCGATCATCGCGGTCAAGTCGGGCCGCTCCAAGGTCGGGGCGCGGGCCGCGTCGTCGCACACCGGAGCGCTCGCCGCGAGCGACGCGGCGGTGGATGCGCTGCTGGCCCAGGCCGGGGTCTTACGGGCCGGATCGATGGAAGAGTTGTTCGACATGGCGATGGCGTTCAGCGGTCCGCCCTTGCCGCGCTCGCGGTGCACCGCGGTACTCACGAATTCGGGAGGCCCGGGCATTCTCGCGGCCGACGCGCTCGAGGCGCAGGGCCTCGAGGTCGTCGAGCTCGAGCCGGCGACGATCGCGCGCCTCAAGCCGTTGTTTCCGGCCGAGGCGTCCATCAGAAATCCGCTCGACATGGTGGCATCGGCCAAGCCGGGCGACTACCAGGTGGCGCTCGACGCCCTGCTGGCGGATGGACGCGTGGCCTCCGCCGTCGCCATCTTCGTGCCGCCGCTCGGCATCCGGACGGAGGACGTCGCGGAGGCGATCGTGACGGTCGCCACCAGGTACCCCACCAAGCCGGTGCTGGCGGTGCTGATGGGGCGCGAAGGCTTGCCGCAGGGCAAGGCGGAGCTGCACCGCGCCGGCATCCCCGCCTACATCTTCCCCGAGTCCGCCGCCCGCGCGCTGGCGGCGCTGCGGCGTCACCGCGAGTGGCAGGCGCGTCCGGTGATCGCAACCAAGGAGCCGGAGGTCGACCGCCCGGCTGCGGCCGCGCTGATCGCCGGCGCGAAGGGCGCGGGCCGCGCCAAGCTCACCGAAAGCGAGGTCCTGGAGCTCCTCGCCGCATACGGCATCCCCTGCGTGCCGTCGCGGTTCGCGCCGAGCGACGCTGACGCCGCCCGCGCGGCAGGCGCCCTCGGCTACCCGGTGGCCCTGAAGGTGGTGTCACCCGCTCTCACCCATAAGAGCGACGTCGGCGGCGTGCGGTTGGACATCGATTCGGCCATCGAGCTGCGCGAGGCCTGCGCCGAAATGCGCGCGGCTGTGGCCCGGGCCGCGCCGGAGGCGGCTGTGAGCGGCTTCCTGGTGCAGAAGATGATGCGCGGCGGCCGCGAGACCATCGCCGGTCTCTCGCGCGATCGCACGTTCGGGCCACTCGTCATGTTCGGATTGGGCGGCGTGTATGTGGAGGCGCTGCGCGACGTGATCTTCCGGATCGCACCCATCACGGCGCTCGACGCGCACGACATGGCGCACGGACTCCGCGGCGGCGCCATTCTCGACGGCGTCCGCGGCGCCCCACCCGTGGACTTCGCCGCTCTCACCGACACGCTGTTGCGCGTCTCCCGGCTGGCTGCCGACTTCCCCGACATCGCGGAGCTCGACATCAACCCGTTGCTCGCGTTCCCCGACCGCGTCTGCGCCGTCGACGCGCGCGCCACGCTCGCCGTGTGAGGCGGCGCGGCACCTTCATCGGAGCGGCGCTCGGCGTTCCGGCGGACTGCCATACAGGCGGAACCTGAGGCGGATTCCCCGATACCTCCTTTCGCCCCACGGGTTCTGGTGTCATCTTGGGCCCATGACAGTCACCCAGGTCAAGTTCGCCACGAAAACGTCGACCGACTTCGTCAATGAGATGAAGGAGCGGGTCGAGCAGTACTTCGCCGAGCGCGGCTTGTCGGACAAGGCGAACGCCGCGATGGTCCTCAAGACCTTCGTGATGCTGGGGGTGACGTTCGGCTGCTACGGGCTGATTCTCACCAACCGCTTCTCGCCGCTGGCGATGCTGGGGCTGGCGATCGTGATGGGGGTCGGCCTCGCGGGGATCGGCTTCGCGGTCTCACACGACGCGCTGCACGGCGCCTACTCGCACGATCCGCGCATCAACCGGCTGATCGGGTTCACGTTCGATATCCTGGGTGCCAACAGCTACATGTGGAAGATCACGCACAACGTGATCCACCACACCTACACCAACATCCACGGCATCGACGAAGACCTGGCGGTGTCGCCGATGATCCGGCTGTCGCCGCGCTCGGAATGGCATCCGATTCACCGGGTGCAACACTGGCTCGCGTTTTTCCTCTACAGCTTCTCGACGCTGTTCTGGGTGTTCGTCAAGGACTACAAGTATTTCTTCCAACGGGATCTCGGTCCGTACAAGGACAAGAAGCACCCCGCGTCCGAATGGGCGATTCTCATCGTCGGAAAGATCTTCTACTACGGCTGGGCGATCGTCGTGCCGCTAATGGTCATCACGGTCGTGCCCTGGTGGCAGGTCCTGATCGGCTACGTGGCGATGAACGCGACCGCCGGACTGATCCTGGGCGTGGTGTTCCAGCTGGCGCACGTGGTGGAGGGGCCCGAGCATCCGGCGCCGGATTGCAACGGCTGCATGTGTGATGCGTGGGCGGTGCACCAGCTCCAGACGACATCGAATTTCGCGACCGGCAACCGGTTGCTCTCGTGGTACGTGGGCGGCCTCAACTATCAAGTCGAGCACCACCTGTTCCCGCGGACCTGCAGCGTGCACTACCCCGCGATCACGTCGATCGTCCGCGACGTGGCGCGCAAGTACGGCATCGTCTACCACGTGCAGCCGACGCTGTGGTCGGCCATCCGGTCTCACTACCGCACCCTCAAGAAGCACGCGGATCCGACGTACCAGCTGGCGTAGCTAGCGCGCTCCCCCGATCCACCGCACCAGGTCGTCGATCACGGCGGGCGCCACGTGCCCGCCGGGGCCTTGGTATTCCTGCGGCGTGGCCTTGCCGCTGCCGGTCACGAATAAATGATTGAGATCGGGGTAGCTCTTGAGCGTCGCATTGGGGCGCCCGGCGAGCGCCCGCTGCCATAACGCGAAGTCGGCCATGGTCGACTGATAGTCTCTCCCACCTTGCAGCACCAACACCCGAGCCTTGAGCGTGCGCGCGCGGTCGGTCACGCGCAGCGTGTCGAGCTGATACCAGTACGCCGCGGGGACGCCGAGCACGACCGAATCGGGCGGCAGGGTGTGCGCGGTGAGCGCCGGCAGCTGCGCCAGAATCTCTTTGGTCCCGGGATCCGCGCCGCCCGAGAGCGAATCGATGTAGCGGATCTGATCGCGCAGCACGTCCGCGAAGCGGCGAGCGGGGCCCGCGAGCAGGATCAGCCCGGCCAGATGGCCGTCGCGCGCGGCGATCGTGGGCCCGAGCATCGCGCCGAGGGAGTGCCCCAGCAGAAACACACGGCTGGCAACGAGCGCCGTCGTCGAGCGCGCCAGATGCAGGGCGGCGAGGGCGTCGTCGATGACCTCGGCGTCGAGCGTGATGAAGTTGGACTGCATCCGTGCGCCGTACACGCGCGTGCGCTTGTCGTAGCGCACCACCGCGATACCGCGCGACGCCAGACCCCATGCGAGATCCTTGAACGGACGGTTGCCGCCGATCGTCTCGTCGCGATCGTTGGGGCCCGATCCGTGCACCAGCACCACCACCGGGAACGGCCCCGGGCCTTTCGGCACGGTGATCGTGCCGGGCAGCAGCCAGGGATCCGTGCCGACCTGGATCTCGCGCTCGGTGAACCGGGCCGTGTCCACGTATGCGGGCGGCTGGTACGCGGTCTCGAGCGGGTGGATGAAGAACCCGGTGATCTTGAGATGCGGCGTCAGTACCACGCGCACGCCCATCGGCTGCGACGCGAAACCGGCGACGAGCTCCACCAGCGTGAGCGTATCGCGCGTGGCGACGCTGCCGCGATCGAGCCGCCCGAGTTTGCCGTATTGCTGGGTGACCGCGCCCCAGATCAGGCGCAGGCGGTCGGCCGACATCACACCCGCCGGCACCGACGGGTCGATCTGCGCCGCCGCCGAGTCGAACCCGCCGGCGTCGAGCTGGCGCACCCAGGCGAGCGCCGTCTCCGCGGGGTCGTGCGCTGGTCCCTGCATCATCGCGAGCAGCATGAGCGTCTTGGTGAGCATGGGGCGCAATATACCGTATCTTTTGTCCGGTCATGACTGCCCCCGCCGCCCCGCGCTCCGACCACGGCGCCGCCGTCACCGCCGGGTTCCTCGGCTGGACGCTCGACGCGTTCGATTTCTTCCTGGTCGTGATGTGTCTGACGGCGATCGCGAAGGAATTCGGCAAGTCCGACGCGCAGATCGCCTTCTCGCTCACACTCACCCTGATCTTCCGGCCGGTGGGCGCGTTCATCTTCGGCTTACTGGCGGACCGCTACGGCCGCCGCCTGCCGCTGATGATCGACCTGGTCTTCTATTCCCTGGTCGAAGTGCTGACGGGACTCGCCCCCAGCTTCACCACGTTCCTCGTCTTGCGCGCGCTCTTCGGCATCGGCATGGGCGGCGAGTGGGGCGTGGGCGCGTCGCTCGTAATGGAGAAGGTGCCGCCGCGGTTGCGGGGCGTGCTGTCCGGTCTGCTGCAGCAGGGCTATGCCGCGGGCTACCTGCTCGCGGCGTTGTGCTACTTCGTCGTGTTTCCGCGCTGGGGATGGCGGCCGTTGTTCTTCATCGGCGGGCTGCCGGCGTTGCTGGCGCTGTTCGTGCGGGCGCGCGTGACGGAGTCGGACGTGTGGCGCCGCACCCGGCACCACAACTGGACCGACATCGGCCGGACGATCGTGCGGCACTGGCCCCTGTTTCTCTACCTCGTCCTGTTGATGACGATGATGAACTCCGTCTCGCACGGGACGCAGGACCTCTACCCGGCGTTCCTGCAGCGCGACTGGGGCTTCACGCCGCAGCGCCGGGCGGTGCTCACCGCCATCTCGATGGTCGGGGCGCTCACGGGCGGCGTGCTGAGCGGGTTCCTGTCCGACCGTTGGGGCCGCCGTCGCACGATCGTGGTGGCGTTGGGCGGCGCGGTCGCCGCGATTCCGCTGTGGGCGTTCGCGCCGAACCTCGCGCTGCTGGTGGTGGGCGCGTTCGTCATGCAATTCATGGTGCAGGGCGCCTGGGGCGTGATTCCGGCGCACATCACCGAGCTGTCGCCCGACTCAGTGCGCGGCTTTCTCCCGGGGTTCGCGTACCAGTGCGGCGCCTGTCTCGCCGGCACCCTGCCCTACCTGCAGGCGCGGGTCGCCGCGCGGTTGAGTTATTCGTGGGCGATGGCGGTGTCGGCAGGCACCGTGTTCGTGTTGTGCGCGCTGGTCGCGTGGCTCGGCCGGGAGCGTCGCGGCATCACCTACGGCGCCGTCTGACCGCGTGCGCTGTGCCCCGCGTCACGTCGCTCCTGACGCGAAACCCGACACTTGCGCCGGGATTCGCAGGGGGCATGCTCCTTGCGAAGGCGTCAGAAACGTGAATCTTGTGCGCACCTGGAGGAGACTTTGCGGCTGACGGGTTCGTGGGAAAAGACGGTTTCGGGGCAATTGGGGGCCATGCGGCTCGCGAGCATCCGCAGCAAGATGCTCGTGTTCGCCGTCATTGCGACACTGGTGCCCTCGGTCAGCACCACCTGGGTGTTCTACATCCAGAACCGCCACGCCCAAAGCGACAAGATCGGCGAACAGCTCGCGACGCTCTCCAGCGAAGCGACGCGCGAGCTCGATCTGTGGCTCAAGGAACGCGATCTCGACCTCAAGGTGTTCGCGAGCTCCGACGAAGCGTCCAACGTCACTCGCGCCAGCACCAGCCGGCCCGCGCTGGCGCGCGCGACCGGCTACCTCACCTCGGTTCGTCAGAAGTACACGGACTATTATGAAGAGCTGATGGTCGTGGGGATGGATGGGCACGTCATCGCCACGAGCGGCGGAACCTCCGGCACGGTCGAGCTCCCCCAGGATTGGCAGAAGGAAATACGCTCCGGCACGTCCATTCTCAGCGATGCCGTCTGGGACTCGACGCGCGGCAAGGCGGTCATGCTCGCCGCGGTCCCCATCCATGTCGCCTCAGGCCAGACGCTCGGCGCCCTAACGGCGCGCGTGAATCTCGCGACGGTCGACGCCATCTTGAAGAAGTACCAGCCCACGGTCGGCCGCAGCTACATTGCCACGGAAGACGGCCACCTC
>DATLWA010000184.1:0-11835 GCA_035576905.1 Gemmatimonadales bacterium | reverse complement strand
CAACCAGATCGGCGCCGCGATCGAGAACTCGCGCCTCGTCGCGCGCGACCTGCAGCAGCAGCAGGTGCAGCACGAGCTGCAGCTGGCCCACGACCTGCAGCTCAAGCTGCTGCCCTCGCCGCTCGTGATCGCCGCCAAAGCCGACGTGGCGGTGCGCTGCGTCCCGGCGGAATCGGTGGGCGGCGACTTTTACAACCTTTTGAACCTCCACGCCGATCGCATCGGCGTGATGATCGGCGACGTGTCGAGCCACGGCTTCGGCGCCGCGATCATCATGGCGCTGGCGATGGCGGCGTCGGGCATTCACGCCGAGTCGGCGGAGAGTCCCGCGGCGGTGCTCGCCCGGCTGCAGGAATCGCTCGACAGCGAGCTGTCGCGCACCGAGATGTTCCTCACGCTGTTCTATGCCGTGCTGGACCCGGTCCGCGGGCGGCTCACCTTTGCCAACGCCGGCCACGCGCACGCGTTCGTCGTGCCGCCCGACGGCGAGCCCGTACGTCTCGCGGCCACCCGCCCGCCGCTCGGCTTCGGCCCGGCGGAAGGCTCGGACGTCGAGCGGCCCTGGCGCCGCCGCGGTGACCTGCTGGTGCTGTTCACCGACGGCGTGGCCGAAGCGCTGGGCGCGCGCGGCGAGCGCTTCGGCGAGCAGCGCATTCTCGGCCACGCGCGCCGCATGCAGGGGCGGCCGACCCGCGAAATCCTCGACGCCATCTTCACCGAGCTGGAGGCGTTTACCGACGGCACCAGTGCCGGCGACGACCGCACGGTCGTCCTGCTCCGGGCGTGACGCCGCGGCAGCGCCTCGGCCAGCATTTTCTCTCGGACCCCAGTCTCCTTCGCAAGATTGCCGACGCGCTCGATCCCGCGCCGGATGACGTCGTCCTGGAGATCGGGCCGGGGAAGGGGAGCCTCACCGAGCAGCTGCTCGCCCGCGGAGTACGGGTCATTGCGATCGAAAAGGATCGGCGGCTGGCTGACCAACTCGGAACGTGGAACGCGGAGCGCGGAACAGATCGGCTGACCATCGTGACGGCGGATGCCCTCGAGCTCGATTGGCAGGAACTCCTTGTTCCGCGTTCCGACTTCCGCGTTCCGCGTTTCAAGGTCATCGGCAACATCCCCTACAACATCACCACCCCGCTGATCGAGAAGGCGCTCACGCCACCGTACCCCGAGCGCGTCGTGTTCTTGATGCAGACCGAGGTGGCCGAGCGGCTCGCCGCGCGGCCGGGCAGCAAGGCGTACGGCGGGCTCAGCGTGGGCGTGCAGGCGCAGGCGCGCGTCGAGCGCCTGTTCGGCGTGCGGGCCGGCGCCTTCCAGCCGCCGCCGCGCGTCGCCAGCGCCGTCGTGCGCTTGACGCCGCTGGCCGAGCCCTTGGTCCCGCCCGCCGACGTACCGGCGTTCCGCCGCTTCGTGACCGCGTGCTTCAGCCGCCGGCGCAAGCAGCTGCGCAACGTGCTCGTGGGCGCGCTGGCGCAGCCCGCGGCGGTCGTCACGGCGGGGCTCCACGCCCTGGGCCTCGATCCGGCGGCGCGTCCTGAGACGCTGGCCCCCGCGGATTTCGTGCGACTCTTGCGCTGGAGTGCTACATTGTGAAATAGTTCACATAATGCGGAAGATCTCCGAGAGCACCGTGCGCCGCCTGGCGCTGTACCTGCGCTACCTCGAGCAGTCGGAGGGCCAGGGGCTCGCGACCATCTCCTCCCAGGAGCTGGCCAAGCGCGGCGGCACCACGTCGGCGCAGGTCCGCAAAGACCTCTCGTTCTTCGGCTCGTTTGGCAAGCGCGGGCTGGGCTACTCGGTCGCCGAGCTCGGCACCAAGATTCGCGACATCCTCGGCCTGCAGCGCAATTATCGCGTCGTGTTGGTGGGGGCGGGCAAGATCGGCGGCGCGCTCGTGGCGTACCAGGGATTCCGCCAGCGCGGCTTCAATGTCGCCGCGATTTACGACCGCGACCCCAAGAAAATCGGCGCCCGCTGGAACGGGCTCGTGGTGCGCGACATCCGCCACCTCGAATCCGACCTCAAGAAGGAGCCGACCGACATCGCCATCGTCTCGACGCCGGCCGAGGCGGCGCAGGACGTGGTGGATCGTCTGGTGAAGATGGGCGTCAAAGCGATCCTCAACTTCGCGCCGGTGCAGCTCAACGTGCCGGGCGACGTCACGCTCAAGTCGGTCAACATGGCCCTGGAGCTCGAAACGCTGAGCTACGCCCTCGCGAATCGCTGACTGTAACTCCCGTCGCACCCATCGGTTAGCTCGCGCCGCAGTGCCCCGTTAGATTCGGGCCCATGCCGCGCGTCCACGTCACGTCGGAAATCGGCCCCCTGCGGGCCGTTCTCGTCCATACCCCCGGGAAAGAGCTCGTCGCGGTCACGCCCGAGAACCGCGAAGACTATCTCTACGACGACATCATCGACTTGGACCTGGCGCAGCGCGAGCACCGCCGGTTGGTGGCAGTGTTGGAGCGCTTCGCCGAGGTGCACGAAGTGCGCGACCTGCTCACCGAGCTCGTGAGCCGGCCGGACGTGCGCGAGTTTCTTACCACGCGCGCGCTCGAAGTCGTGCCGTCCGACGCGTTGGCCAAGACGCTGGCCCGGCTCAATCCCGACGAGCTGGTGGGACGGATGATCGAAGGCGCGAGCGAGGAGTCGGGCCCCATCGCGCGCGCGCTCAACGAAGTGGGCTACGCGCTGCCGCCTTTGCCCAACCTCTTCTTCACGCGCGACGTGGGCATCGTGATCGGCGAGCATTCGATCATCGGCTCGATGCGCTACGGCGTGCGCTGGACCGAAGAGCTGTTGATCAAGGCGCTGTTTCGCTACCACGAGAAGTTCGAGAACGCCGCCATCCTCTACGACGGCTCCGAGGAGAAGCGCAACAATTACACGCTCGAGGGCGGGGACGTGCATCCGATCCGCCCCGATCTCCTGGTGCTGGGCTTCAGCGAGCGGTCCAGTCCCGCGGCGCTCGATCACCTGTGCGACCTGGTGTTCGAGCACTGCGCCGTGACGGACGTGGTGATCGTGGTGATGCCGCAGGAGCGCACCGCGATTCACCTCGACATGATCTTCACGCAGCTCGACCGCGATGTGTGCTGTGTGTACCCGCCGCACTTCATCGGCCCCGAGCGCCTGGCTGTGCTGCACCGCAAGAAAAAGGCGAAGGGCGTGAAAGAGATGCCGAACTTCTTCGCGGCGATGCAGGCGGTGGATCAGCCGCTCGAGCCCGTGTTCTGCGGCGGCAGCTCGCGACCGCTGCAGGATCGCGAGCAGTGGTCGTCGGCATGCAATTTCTTCGCGGTGCGCCCCGGCGTGGTGCTGACCTATGCCCGCAACGAAGCCACGCTGCGCGAGCTCGAGACGGCGGGATTCCGCGTGATTTCCGCGGTGAACCTGCTCACGGGCGAGGACTCGCTGGAAGACGGCGACCGCGGCGTGATCACGATCGAAGGCAGCGAGCTGGTGCGCGGCGGCGGCGGTCCCCGCTGCATGACCCTGCCGCTGCGGCGCGACGACCTCTGAACGGCCTGGCGGCGCTTCCGTACGCGACGCTCACCGAGCGCGCCCACTCCTACCTGGAGGCGGGCCCGGCGAGCTCGGGAGCGCTGGCGCGCGACGTGCTGGGTCTGTCGCGCACGCCCAAGATCGCGGCCGAGCAATTGGCCCTGGCGCTGGTGGGTGACGACCCCGGCGTCACCCGCACCGACGACGGCCGCTGGACGCTCGCGGCGCTGAGCCCGAGTCCCAGACTCGAGCAGTGCCGCTTCGCGGTGGTGGACGTCGAGACCACGGGGTGCAGCCCGCGCCGTGGCGATCGCGTGATCGAGATCGCGGTCGTGGCGGTGGCGGACGGCCGTGTGGACCTCGTGTACGAGCGCCTGCTCGATCCCGGCATCCCCGTGCCGCCGCGCGTCACCATGCTGACGGGCATCTCTTCCGCGATGGTGGCGGGGCAGGCGGGCTTCGCCGACGTCAGCGACGACCTGCTGCGCGTCCTCAACGGCACCGTATTCGTGGCCCACAACGCGCGCTTCGATTGGGCCTTCCTGACGCAGGAATTCCGCCGCAGCCGCGGCCTCGAGCTCCAGGGGCCGCGCCTGTGCACGGTGCGCCTGGCGCGCCGCCTGCTGCCACCGATGGAGAGCCGCGCGCTCGATCATGTGGCCGATCACTTCGGCGTGGAGATCAGCGCGCGCCACCGCGCGGCGGGCGATGCCCTTGCCACGGCCAAGATTCTGCAGCGCTTCGTGACGCTGGCCCAGGAAGGCGGTGCGCGCACGCTCGCCGATTTGACCGCGCACTGTGCACCGCGCACCAAGCGCGCGCAATCATGACGCTGCACACGACGTTCAAAGTCGGCCGCCTCACCTGCCATGCGCTCGAGGGCGGGCGCCAGCACTTGGACGGCGGCGCGATGTTCGGCGTGGTGCCGAAGCCCTTGTGGGAGCGCCGCATTCCGCCCGACGCGCGCAACCGCATTCCCCTGGCGATGCGCTGCTTGCTCGTGGAGCACGACGCGGGCCTGGTCCTCATCGACACGGGTCTCGGCAACAAGGAGAACGACAAGTTCAAAGACATCTACGGCGTGGAGAATGCGGGCACCAAGGGCCCCACGCAGCTCGATGACGCGCTGGCGGAGCTGGGCCACTCACCCGACGACATCCGCTGGGTGATCAATACGCACTTGCACTTCGATCACGCGGGCGGCAACACCTATAAGGATCCGGCGGGCGCGGTCCACCGCAGCTTTCCGCAGGCGCGCTATGTGGTGCAGCAAGGCGAGCTGGCGTTCGCGCGGCACACCAACGAGCGCACGGCCGCGAGCTACCTCGCGCCCAACTTCGACGGGATCGACTTCACGCTGCTCTCGGGGGAAACCGAGGTGCTGCCGGGGATCCGTTGCCTGCCGACGCCCGGCCACGTGCCGTTCCACCAGTCCGTGTTGATCGAGAGTGCCGGGGAGCGGGCCTGTTTCCTGGCCGATCTGGTGCCCACGTCGGCGCACCTGCCGCTGCCGTGGATCATGGGCTACGACCTGCAGCCGCTCGTGACGCTCGAGAGCCGCCGCGCGTTGTATCGCCGGGCCGAGGCCGAGGGCTGGCTGCTGGTGTTCGAACATGACCCGGTGGTGGTGCGCGGGCGGCTCGGCTCCGACGGCAAGGGCTTCGGCCTTGTGGAGCCCGTCACCCTCGGCTAAGTTGCAGTCCACAATACGGTAAGCGGGCGCTCGCGCGTCCCACCCCACGCCTCTCCGCAGGGAGAGTGCTCGCGGGTTCGGTGCTCACCCTCTGTCTGACAGGGGGTGCGGCTTGCGGACTCGGGGCAGGTATGCGAGTCCGCTTTTTCATTCCTCGTCACAGGGGAGTACGACACCTGGCAATCGAAACCAGCAGCAGCAGTAGCAACAATGCGAAGCAGCCGCGCATCCGGGTGAATCGTCAGATCCGCATCAGCCCGGTGCGAGTGATCGCCGAAGATGGTGCGCAGCTGGGGGTGTTGTCGGTGGACGAAGCGATCGCCGCCGCCCAAGAGCGCGGGCTCGATCTCGTGGAGGTCGCCCCCCTCGCCCGGCCGCCCGTCGTGAAGATCATGGATTACGGCAAGTTCAAGTTCGAGCAGGCCAAGGCGACGCGGGCCGCCAAGAAGAAGCAGCACATCATCGTGTTGAAGGAAGTGAAGTATCGTCCGGGCATCGACGAGCACGATTTCGATTTCAAGACGCGGCACGCCCGTGAGTTTCTGCAGGACGGCAACAAGGTGAAGGTGACGATGATGTACCGCGGCCGGCAGATGGCGCATCTCGACCTCGGTCGGCAGGTGCTCGACCGGGTGGCCGAAGCGCTGAAGGACGTGGGGAAGATCGAAATGGAGCCGCGGCTGGAAGGCCGCAACATGTTCATGGTGATCGCACCGAAGTGAACGACGGATAAACAGAGACAGATGCCCAAGCAAAAATCGAAACGTGCGCTCCGCAAGCGCGTGAAGCTCACCGGCACGGGAAAAGTCCGCCGCTGGCACGCCTACAAGAGCCACATCCTGACCAAGAAACATCCCAAGCGGAAGCGCCACCTGCGCAAGGCGGCGATTGCTTCGCATGCCGATGAACGCCGCCTCAAGCGCCTACTGATGGCGTAAGGAGACGACTCATGCCTCGCGTCACCAGTAACGTCGCGCGCCTCAAGCGCAAGAACAAAGTGATGAAGCTCGCCAAGGGATACTGGGGCGGGCGCAGCAAACTGTGGAAGGCCGCCAAAGAGGCGACCGAGCGCGCGGCGAAGTACGCCTACCGCGACCGGCGCCGCAAGAAAGGCGACTTCCGCCGCCTCTGGATCACCCGCATCAACGCGGCCGCGCGCCTGCACGCGCTGTCCTACAACCGCTTGATGAACGGGCTCCGCAAGGCGGGCGTGGAGATCAATCGCAAGATCCTGGCCGATCTCGCCGTGCGCGATCCCCGGGCGTTCGAGCAGCTGGCGGAGGTCGCGAAGAAGGCTCTGTAATGCGCCTCGACGAGCTGCGGGAGCGTCTGAAGGAAATACCGCAGGCGGATGCGCGCCGGCTCCAGGAGCTGAAGAACGAGCTCCTGGGCCGGAAAGCCGGCGCCCTCACCGAAATCCTCAAAGGCCTCCCCAAGCTCGCCCCCGCGGAGCGCAAAGCGGTGGGCGGCGCCGCCAATGCCCTGAAGCAGGAGCTCGAGCAGGCGTTCGCGGCGCGCGAGCAGGCCCTCGCCCGCGCCGCGCGCGCGCCCAGCGGTGCCGACGGCACCATGCCGGGACGGGCCCAGTGGACCGGCGGGCTGCACCTCGTCACGCAGGTCGTGGACGAGATCTGCGACATCTTCAAAGAGCTCGGTTTCACCCGCGCCGTGGGGCCCGAGGCCGAGACCGAGTGGTACAACTTCTACAGCCTCAATTTCCCCAAGGATCATCCGGCCCTGGACGCCCAGGATTCGTTCTACCTGGGCGGCGACATGCTGCTGCGCACCCACACGTCGCCCGTGCAGGTGCGCACGCTCGAGCAGTATCCGCCGCCCGTGCGCGTGGTGATTCCGGGGCAGGTCTATCGCCGTGATCCGTTCGATGCGTCGCACGCCCCTGCCTTCGAGCAGATCGAAGGGCTCGTGGTGGACGAAGGGATCAGCTTCGTCGATTTGAAAGCGACGCTGTCGGCGTTCGCCCGCAAGTTCTTCGCGGCCGACACGCCGGTGCGCTTCCGGCCCTCGTTCTTCCCGTTCACCGAGCCGTCGGCCGAGATGGACGTGCGCTGCCAGATCTGCAAGGGATCAGGCTGCGCCGTCTGCAAGCAGACCGGCTGGATGGAGATCCTGGGCTCGGGGATGGTGCACCCGGCGGTGCTGCAGAACGTCAAGCTCGACCCCGAGCGCTACACTGGGTTCGCGTTCGGCATGGGGCCGCAGCGCATCGCGCTGGTGCGCCACGGCATCCCCGACATCCGCCTGATGTTCGCGAGCGACATGCGCTTCCTGTCGCAGTTCGCCGGGCCGATCCGATGATCGTCTCGCGCCGCTGGCTCGAATCGCTGCTGGGCAAGCCGCTCGACGCCGCCGACGCGGCCCGCCGCATCACCATGGCGGCCGTCCCGGTGGACGCCGTGGTCCCGCGCCACCGCGACCTCGGCGACGTGCTGATCGCGCGCGTGCTGGAAGTGAAGCGCCACCCCAACGCCGACCGGCTGTCGCTCTGCCTCGTGGATGCGGGCGGCGCGGGCGGCCCGCTCGAAGTCGTGTGCGGCGCGCCCAACGTGCAGGCCGGGAAGACCTATCCGTTCGCGCCCGTCGGCGCGGTGCTGCCGGGCGGGCTCAAGCTCGACCGCCGCAAGATCCGCGGCGTCGAGTCCAACGGCATGCTGTGCTCCGCCAAGGAGCTGGGTCTGGGCGACGATCACGCCGGCATCCTGGAGCTCGCCACCGACGCGGCGCCCGGCACCAAGTTCCTGGACATCGAGCCCATCGCCGACGACCAGATCGTGTTCGACGTCACCGCCAACCGGCCAGATCTCTTGTGCCACAAGGGTGTGGCACGCGAGCTCGGAGCGTCGCTCGGCGCGGTGGTCAAGCTGCCGGAATTCCCGGCTGCCTCCCGCGTCGCGATGCCGGCCCCGCGCCGCGCGGACCGCGAGGGCAAGGTCGATTCCGTCAAGGTGAAGCTCGAAGATCCCGAGGGCGCGCCGCGCTACATGATCGCCGTGATCCGCGGCGTGCGCGTCGGTCCCAGCCCGCGCTGGTTGGCGCAGCGGCTGGAGGCGGTGGGGCAGCGCGCCATCAACAACATTGTCGACGCCACCAACTACATCCTGCTCGAGCTCAACCAGCCGCTGCACGCCTTCGACCTCGCCAAGCTGCGGGGCCCGGCCGTCGTGGTGCGCCGCGCCAAGGCCAAAGAACAGATCAAGACGCTCGACGGCGTCACCCGCGAGCTGAGCCCTGAGATGACGGCGATCTGCGATGCCGAGCGTCCCACGATCGTCGCCGGCGTGATGGGCAGCGCCGATTCCGAAGTCACCGCCGCCACGACCGACATCGTCCTCGAGTGCGCCTATTTCCAGCCGGCGCGCATCCGCCGCACGCGGCGGGCGCTCGATCTGTCGAGCGAATCGAGCTACCGGTTCGAACGGGGCATCGATCTGTTCGCCATGCCGGATGCGCTGCGCCGCGCGGTCGACCTGATCACGACGGTCGCGGGCGGTACGATGCGCGAGCCCGCCATCGATCTGTGGCCCGAGCCGCAACAGGAGCGCACCGTCTTCCTGCGGCCGGCACGGGTCGCGCACCTGCTGGGCGTACCCGTGGAGCGCAGCGAGATCGAGAAGCGCCTGCTGTCGGTGGGGTTCGTCGTCGCCCCCAAAGACGACCGGCTGGCGGTGCAGGTCCCGGGCTGGCGTCCCGATGTCGGCGGCGAAGTGGACCTGATCGAGGAGGTCGCCCGCCTCAAGGGCTATGACTCCTTCCCCGACGAGTTGCGCCCCTACCGGCCGGGCACCGTCCCGGACGCGGCCGTCGAGCAGGCCAAGGCCAGGGTGCGTGCGCAGCTGGTGCGGGCGGGGCTTTACGAGGCCCGGACCCTGGCGCTGGTGCCCCCAGACGGCCCCGAGGCCGTCCCGATCCTCAACCCGCTGTCGTCCACCGAGGCCCACCTGCGCAGCCGGCTGCTGCCGGAGCTGGTGCGGCGGGTGGAGCACAACTGGGCGGGGCTGGTGCGGGACGTCCGGCTGTTCGAGATCGGCACGGTCTTCCGGAAAGGGAAGGAAGCGCGGCCGGAAGAGCACACTGCGGTTGCGGCGGTTCTCACCGGCGCGCGGCGGCCGCAGCACTGGTCCGAGGGTGCGAAAGTACCTGATATGGACTTATGGGACCTCAAGTGGCACTTTGAGTTAGCGCTGACTCTCGCCAATCGGGCCGCCTCCCTTCGGGAGACACCTGATGGGGCGGGCTGGGAAGCGATCGACGCGGCGGGAGCCGTTGTGGGTTGGGCGGGGCCGCTCGAGGGCGACGCGCCCAAATGGGCGGCGCCGCTGTTCGGCTACGAGGTCCGCTTACTGACCGACGGCGCGGTTGTCGCCCAGTACCGGCCGCTGCCCACCACGCCGCCGGTCGAGCACGACGTGGCCTTGGTGCTGCCGGACGGCGTGAGTGCCGCGGCAGTCGAGGCGGTGCTCCGCCGCGCGGCGGGACCGTTGCTCGAGCGCATCGCGGTGTTCGACGAGTACCGCGGGGCGGGCATCGCGGCGGGAACGCGGAGCGTCGCATGGCACCTGGTGTTCCGGGCGCCGGATCGCACGCTGCGCGAGGCCGAAGTCGAGACGCTGGTGCGGGCGGCCGTGACGGCTGTGGAGGGCGAACTTGGGGTACGACGGCGAGAGGGCTGATGCGCTGGCGCTGGACCAGCTGGAAGCCGTGCTCCGCGAAGTGGCGGACGAGCTGGCCGGCTGGCGCGCGCGTGCGCTCAAGGCCGAAAGCCAGACGCGCGAGGGCGGTGGCAAAGGTGGCGCCGCCCGTCTCGATGCCGAAGCGCGCAGCCGCATGGCCGATCTCGAATCGGAGAACCACGAGCTGCGCCAGCACGTCAGCGCGGCGCGCGAGCGGGTGCAGGGACTGCTCGCCCGCCTGACGTTCCTCGAGGACCAGGCGCGCGAAGCCGAAGGCAACGGCGCCCGCCGGAGCGCTCGATGAGCGCCAAAAAGCACGCGGTCAAAGTGATGATCGGCGGCGAGGAGTACACCGTCCGCTCCGATCTGCCGCCGGAGTACACGCGCGAGGTCGCGTCCTACGTCGATCGCGCGTTGAAGACGGTGTTGAGCCAGGGCGCCATCGTGGAGACGCACAAAGCGGCCATCCTCGCGGCGCTCGACATCACCAATGAGTTGTTTCAGGCGCGCAAGGGCGAGCGGGAAGTCGCCGCGCGTCTTGCCGCATTGGCGGACGATTTGCAGAAGATGCTTCCGCCGGGGCGGCGCAAGGCAGTGACGGGGTAAGCGTAGTTCTGGAATTCATCGCGCCCCACGGGGCGCTGTCGGAGTATAGATCACATGCCCGGGTGGATCGGAATCATCGGGGCCGTTGTCGCGGGCGGCGTGGCCGCGGGCACGGCTGCATATATCGTCGGGCGCTTGGTGGAACGTCGCACCGCGCTGGCCGCGGCGGCGGCGGCGGCACGGGAAGCCGAGCGCGTATTGGAAGCCGCCAAACAGAAGCTCGCCCTCACCGCCAAGGAAGAGCTGCTGGCGGCGCGGGAGCAGCTGGAACGCGAGCTCGCGGGCCGGCGCAGCGACGTGGAGCGGCGCGAGGCGGCGCTCGATAAGAAGCTCGGCGCGCTCGATGAGCGCGAGCACGAGTTGGAGCGCAAAGGGCGCGGCTTCGCCGAGCGCGAGAGCGTGCTCGCCAAGTCCGAGCAGGAGGCGCGCGGGCGGCTCGAGAAGCTGGCCGGCCTCACCGCCCACGAAGCGAAGCAGGAGCTGATCCGCCGCCTCGAGGACGAGGCCAAGAGCGACGCGGCCGCGTTGCTGCGCGACATCAAGGAGCAGGCCAAGAAGAACGCCGACCGCGAGGCCAAGAAGATCGTGGCGCTCGCGATTCAGCGCATCGGCGCCGAGCACGCCGCCGAGACGTCGGTATCGGCCGTGGCGCTGCCGTCGGACGAAATGAAGGGCCGCATCATCGGGCGCGAGGGCCGCAACATCCGCGCGTTCGAAGCGGCGACGGGCGTCGACGTCATCATCGACGACACGCCCGACACGGTGGTGGTCTCGTGCTTCGATCCGGTGCGCCGCGAAGTCGGCCGGCTCTCGCTCGAGCGCCTCATCGCCGACGGGCGCATCCACCCGGGACGCATCGAGGAAGTCGTTGCCAAGTCGCGCGAGGAAGTCGAGGCCGGCATCCTGGAGGCGGGCGAGCGGGCCGCGTACGAGACGGGGATCCACGGCCTGCACGCGGAGATGATCAAGCTCGTCGGGCGGATGAAGTACCGCACGTCTTACGGCCAGAACATCCTCGAGCACTCGAAGGAAGTAGCCTGGCTCGCGGGGATCATGGCGGCGGAGCTCAAGCTCGACGTGCAGCTCGCCAAGCGCGGCGCCTTGCTGCATGACATCGGCAAGGTCATGACCCACGAGCACGACGGCACGCACGTCCAGCTCGGCGTCGAGGTGGCGACGAAGTACGGCGAGCACCCCATCGTGATCAACTGCATCGCCGCGCACCACGACGACGTGCCGCACGACTCGCCGATCAGCGTGGTGGTGCAGGCGGCGGACGCCGTGTCGGGCTCGCGCCCGGGCGCGCGGCGCGAATCGTTCGAGACCTACGTCAAACGCCTG
>DATLWA010000183.1:0-2818 GCA_035576905.1 Gemmatimonadales bacterium | reverse complement strand
GGATCGATCTCCTCGGCGAGCAACCCCACGTGGTTGCTGCGGCGCAACAGCAGCCGGAAGATGCGATCGGCCTCCGCCCACTCGCCCGCCAGCGCCAGATTCTGCACCATCCAGAAGGAGCAGGCGACGAACGCCCCTTCGTTGCCGGCGAGGCCGTCCGGCGCGCGATACCGATACAGCAGGTCCTCGCAGCTCGTGGCCAGCTCACGCCGCACCGCCGCCAGCGTGCCGCGCACGCGCGGGTCGGTGCCGGGGAGAAAGCCGATCTCCGGGATGATGAGCAGAGCGGCGTCGAGCTGCGGCTCGCCGTACACCTGGACGAACGTGTCGCGCGTGCCGTCCCAGCCGCAGTCGAGCACCTCGGCATGGACGGCAGCGGCCTCCGCGCTCCACCGCGCGGCCAGCGCGGCGTGATCGAGCCCCGCCGCGAGGTCGGCGCCCCGGCGCAGCGCCGTCCAGGCCATCACCTTGCTGAAGACGTAGTGCCGCGGCTCCTGGCGCGCTTCCCAGATGCTGAAGTCGGGCTCGCGCCAATGCGCGGCCGTCCAGTCCACCAGCTCGACGATGGTCTTCCACGTGCCCTCGGTCATCGCGTGATGCCGCGCCCACATCGCCAGCGTGTCGAGCGTCTCGCCGTACACGTCGAGCTGGCGCTGGCCGGCGGCCGCGTTGCCGACGCGCACGGGCGCGGCGCCGCGATACCCCGCGAGATGACTCAGCTCGCGCTCGGGGAGGTCGCGCCGGCCGTCGACCGCATAGAGGATCTGCACGTGCGGGCGCGCCGTGTGGCGGCACACGCGCTTCAGGAACTGGACGAAGCGGTCGGCCTCGAGGCGAAAGTCGAGCTGCAGCAACGCGTCGAGCACGAACGCCGAGTCGCGCAGCCAGGCGAAGCGATAATCCCAGTTGCGCGAGCCGCCCGGCGATTCCGGCAGGGACGTGGTGGGTGCCGCGACGATCGCGCCCGAGGGCTCGTAGGCGCACAGCTTGAGCGCCAGGGCGCTGCGCTCCACCTCCAGCCGGTACGGCCCCTTGTAGCGCAGCTTGGACGTCCACGCATCCCACCAGCGCGTCGTCTCTTCGAGCTTGCGCTGCGACTCGTAGTGCTCGACGGGCAAGACGTCGTCCTCGTCGAAGCGCAGCACCAGCCACAGGACGTCGCCCGAGCCGAGCCGCAGGCGCGCGGTGGCGCGTCCGTCGGCGATTTCCCACGGCAGCTCGCCGCTGGTCGACAGGGCGGCCGCGTCGTCGTCGGCGTCGGTGGCGAGGATGCCGAAGCGGCGCCGGTGCAGCACCGGCGCGCGCAGGCCGTAGTCGAACTGCGGCGCGAACGTGATCGCGATCTCGACGGGTCCGCGGGGACAATGCACGCGGCGGTGCAGCTCGGTCCGGCCTTCGCGGGCGGGACCCACGGGCATGAAATCCGTGACCTGGACCACGCCGCCGCCCTCGGCGTGGAACGCCGTCTCCAGCACGTTGGTGGCGGGGAGGTAACGCTGCTCGTTGGTGGAGGGCACCGCGGGCGCCACCTGCCAGTGACCGCCGCGCTGCGGGTCGAGCAGCGCGCCGAACATGCTGGGCGAATCGAAGCGCGGAAAACACGCCCAGTCGATCGATCCGTTGCGGCCCACCAGCACGGCGGTGTGCAGGTCGCCGATCAGGGCGTAGTCACCGATCGGCAGGTACCCGGCGTCCGCGGTCACGGGCGCGACGTCGTGAAGGCGCCGGCCGCGAGCCAGCGCACGAGCTGCAGCACCGCCGCCGGGTCGGGCAGCCAGTAGTCGGCGACCGCCGGCCCGTGCGATTCGACCGGTCCGACGGCGATCGAGCGGCCGATGCCGCGGAGCGACCGGAACGCGTCTTCGTCGGTCACGTCGTCGCCGATGTAGAGCGGCCGCACGCGCGCCGGCCAGTCGGCGCCGTGCCGCCGCGTCAGCACGTACAGCACGGCGTGGCCTTTGTGCCAGTTGACGGGCGGGCGTCCTTCGATCACCGCCGCGCCCTCGGTCACGCGCAACCGCGCGCGCTTCAGAATCTTCATGGCGCGCTGCGCCGCGCGATGTTGCTCCGGGGCGGGAACGGTACGGAGATGGAACGACAGCGTGGGACCTTTGCGCTCGACCCGCGCGCCCGGCACGCCCAGGCCCTCGAGCTCCGCGGCGGCCTGCTCCAGCGCGCGCAGGTGGCGCTCGCTGCCGGGGTGGCGGTACGTGATGCCCGGCCCGTCGATCTCGAATCCGTGGTTGCCGACGTAGGTAAGCCCGGGAATGCCCACGAGTCGGCGCAGGTCCTCGAGCGCGCGGCCGGAGACGATGGCCACGTCGAGCGACGGCCGGGCCGCCGCTTGCTGCAGCACGTCGCGCGCCGCATCCGACAGCGTCGCCGCCTCGGGGCGCTCCACCAGCGGCGTGAGCGTGCCGTCGTAATCGAGCAGCAGGGAGGCGGTGGGCCGCGCGGCGAGCCACGTCACCAGGCGGCGCTGGACCTGGTCGGCCGGCGATTCGGGCAGCTCACGCGCGCGCTGCGCCGCCGTCTCCGTCGCGCCCAGGAAGTCGCGCACCCAGGCGTGCACGTCGTGCGCGCGCACCCGGTCGCGCAACGCCGACATCCGCGCCCGCCGCTCGTCCTCGGGCATCGTCAACGCGCGGTGCAGGGCGCCGGCCACGGCATCGAGGTCGAAGGGATTCACGACCAGGGCCTCCTGCAGCTCCACGGCCGCTCCCGCGAGCTCCGACAGGACCAGCACACCGTCGCCTTCGCGGTGCGCCGCCACGTACTCCTTCGCGACGAGGTTCATGCCGTCGCGCAGCGGCGTCAC
>DATLWA010000182.1:0-18041 GCA_035576905.1 Gemmatimonadales bacterium | reverse complement strand
GTCGAGTTGGTGAAGCGCGTGGACGCGGTAAGGCAGATCTTCCCCGCCGCCGATGCCTGGACCGAACGGGAGCTGCACCTCTCCGACCCCGACGCCCACAAGCTGCATGAGGCGCTGGACTGGAGTCCCGAGGACGGCGTGCTGCGCTTTTACACGGGGAGACACGCCGGGGCGCCCGTCGGCGCGCTCGTGTTTGTGCGGGTGGACACGCCCCACGGTCCGCTGGAGGTCGCGGTGGGATTCGCCACCGACCGATCCGTCGCGAGCGTCGTGGTCACCAAGGCGACGGTCGAGACGAAGCCGTGGGTGCTCACGGCCCTGCGGGCGGGGTTGTGCGACCATTATAAAGGAATGAAGGCGGGAACCGTCCCGAAGGCGGCGGAGCAGATTCGCGATGTCGCGGGTGAGCTGCCTGCGTATATGGGCGCGCAGATCGACAAAGGAGTGCAGCGAGCCCTCGTCGCCTACTCCGACTTCTATAAGTAGAGGAGCTAGGGGAGAACCGAGCGCAGAACGGGCCGCATCAGCAGGCCGGTGGTCGACACGCGCACTTCGTACTCCGCCGGCTTATTCCCCGCGACGAACGCCGCCGAGCCGTACTGGGCGTCCACCAGGGCGCCGAGCAGGGTGCGGCGCGCCAGGAAGAACACGTCCACCGGTTTGCCCTTGGCGAGCGAATAGGCGGTGTGCGGCTTGTTCTGCTCGTCGGCGATGGCGTTGTAGCGCCCGGCGACGCGGTCCAATTCGTAGGCCGTGTGCAGGCCCAGGATGTTCGCCCAGGGGCGCCACTTGAGGATGTGGGCGTCGATGTAGAAGGCATCGCCCGACAGCTCGTACATGGCGAGCCGTTTGTCGGGCAGGGTGATGGTGGCGCGGAAGCGCTGCGGCCCGAGCGGCTCGGTTTTTACCGTGGCGGCCACCTCTTCGAACGTGAGCGCCTGGTAGCCGCGCAGGCCGACGGTGATGGTAGCGAACAGCGCCGCGAGCAGGAAGAAGACGAGCGCCATGAGCACGCGGACCAGGGAGCGCCCGAACCGCCGCGTGCGCAACGCCGAGCGGGCCCCTGCTCCGCAGGCGAGGCCGATGGCGACGCAGATGAGGGCGACGATCACGATGGTCATAGTGCTAATATAGTGTTCTGTGAGCGCACCAACTCCGCCTGATTTCCGCAGGCTGTTCGAATCCGCGCCCGGGCTGTACCTGGTGCTGACGCCCGATCTCGTGATCGTGGCCGTGAGCGACGCCTATCTCAAGGCGACCATGACCACGCGCGAGGGCATTCTGGGGCGCGGCCTGTTCGACGTCTTCCCTGACAATCCCGACGAAGTGGGTGCCACGGGCACGACGAACCTGCGGGCATCGCTGGGGCGTGTCCTCGCGCACCGCGCGCCGGACGCCATGGCGGTCCAGAAGTACGACATCCGGCGGCCCGAATCCGAAGGCGGCGGCTTCGAGGAGCGGCATTGGAGTCCCATCAATTCGCCGGTGCTCGATCGCTTCGGCGAGGTCGCCTACATCATTCACCGCGTGGAGGACGTCACGGATTTCGTCCGCTTGAAACGCGCGCAGCAGGCCGCGACGGCGGAGATGGAAGCCGAAGTGTTCCGCCGCGGGCAGGACCTGCAGGAAGCGAACCAGCGGCTGCGCGCGGCCAACGAGGACCTGGCGTCCTTCAGTTACTCGGTGTCACACGACCTGCGCGCACCGCTGCGCACCATCGACGGCTTCAGCCAGGCGCTGCTCGAGGATCTGGGCGACAAGCTCGACGCGCATAGCCGCCGCCATCTCGAGCGCATCCGCGGCGGCGCGCAACAGATGGGCCAGCTGATCGACGGCCTGCTGGCGCTGTCGCGCGTGACGCGCACTTCGCTGAAGCTCGAGCAGGCTGACGTGAGCGCGCACGCGCAGATGATCGTCGAAGAGCTGCGGCGCGAGGAACCCGAACGTCAGGTGGAGGTCGTGATCGCGCCGGGAATGGCGGCGCGCTGCGACGTGCGGCTGTTGAAACAGGTGCTCCAGAATCTGCTGGGGAACGCGTGGAAGTTCACCGCCAAGAAGGCAAACGCGCGCATCGAGGTCGGCACGATCCCGCACGACGGCGGCGCGGCCTACTTTGTCCGGGATGACGGCGCGGGGTTCGACCAGGCATACGCCGCCAAGTTGTTCGGCGTCTTCCAACGCCTCCACGACCCGGCTGAGTTTTCAGGGACCGGAATCGGTCTCTCGATCGTGCAGCGGATCGTGGAGCGCCACGGCGGGAAGATCTGGGCGGAAGGCAAAGTCGATAACGGGGCGACGTTTTACTTCACGCTCGGCGGGTAGGGCTAGGCACTCTCCAGATACGCCTCATCCCACGCCACGTCGAACAGGCCGTTGCAGCGGTGGCAGCGCATCGAGGTTGGGTGTTCGATCAACTGGGCGCGGTCGCGGCAGTTCGGGCAGACTGCGTAACGCGTGCCCCAGTTGCTCGGGAACCGCGGCGCCCTCTGCGGCGCGGGCACGACGCTCCAGCGCAGCGCCGGCTCAGAGGACAGCTGGACATGGGCGCGCGGTACAGCAACCGGCGCGCCCTTCACATTCAGCGTGGCTTCCGTGGAAGTGAGCTTGACGATGCGGTACCACGCGCCCCGGCGCAGGTGCGTCGGCGCGTCGATCTTGAGACGAGCCCAGTGGAAGGCGGGCGCGGGCATACGAATGAAGAGCATCCACCGCCCCCGACGTAACGTCAAGGTCTGCGGCGCACCACGAGAGTCAGGTAATGCCCGAGGTGAGAGTCGAACTCACACAGGGGTTGCCCCCCGGGGGATTTTGAGTCCCCTGCGTCTGCCATTCCGCCACTCGGGCGCGGATCAGGGGTGGGAATGTAACCTGGTCAGCGCGCCGCGTCGCCGCGAATCATCCGCAACCCGAACACCGTCGCGATCTGGCTGCCGTCCCTGGCCTGAAACCGCACCGTCACCTTCTCCTTGCCGCGCACGAGCTCCGGGGGAATGGCATACTCGGCATCGAAGAAGGCCGGCTTGTCGCTCAGGTTGACCTCCTGGCCGGCGACGCGCTTGCCATCGACGAGCACGTCGAAGGCCGCGGGCGTCCCCCGCCGGTCGCCCGAGTAGTAGGTCGCGATCAGCGTCATGGGATGCGCGGGCTCGACCGGCAAATCGTAGGAGAACCACGTCGTCCCCCGCCGTCCCGGCCGGCCCATGATGCGCTGCGGCACGGCGCCGTCGCCGCCTTGATAGTTGAACGGCCGCTCGAACACGGTCTCGCCGGGTTGTAGCCACGCGACCGTCGCCGCTTCGAGCCGCCGCAGCCGCTCGGCCTCCGCGACGTAGCGCGCCTTCGCGGCGTCCCACTCCGCCGGCGTGAACAGGTCCCAATACGTCGCGTACGTCCGCCGGTGCAACCGGTAAAACGGCACCAGGTCCACATCCTGCGCCCCGCCTGCCGCATCGGGCACGCGACCCACGCCGCTGGTCCGGAAACGGACCGGCGCGTCACCGGACGGCTTCACCCACGACGCGACCGGTTGGTCGGCCGCCACCAAGACGGGCACCGTCGGTTGCGGCTGCACCGCCTCCCCCTCCCCACGCGCTCGCTCGCGCTCCGGACCGATGTCACCCGCCAGGACGAGCGGGCCCCACAAGATCGAGGCGCGGCGCGGATTGTCAGGCACCGGCTCGAGGCGCAACGACCGGGGCAGTGTCACTTCCACGGTGTCGCCCGATGCCCAGGTGCGCTTCACCTCGACGTAGGAGCTGACCGGCGACGACGCGAAATCGTACTGGCGGCGGCCCGGACCGGCCGGCTCGTCGGCGCGCGCGGGCAGCGCCTGGCCGTTCACCTTGACCGCGAACCCGTCGCCCGCCCAATACGGCCGGCGCAGCGCCAGCGTGAACGCCTTCGGCGACTTGAGCGTCAGCGTGACCTTCGCGGTCTCCCCTTCGGGGAAGTCCGTGTCCATGGTCAGGCGCAACCCCGCCGCGGCCCAGTCCGCCGTAGACGGCGCGTAGAGATTCACCCACAGCTTGTCGCCGGCCTCGTAGTACAGCCCGTCGCCGTGGAGCGCGTGGCTCTCCATTCCCGTGCCGACGTCACAGGTGAAGCTGTGCTGCATGTCCTGGTATTCGTGCTGCACGCCCTGCCCCACCGGCACCATGTAACACACCCGGCCGTCCTCGGGATCGATCGACGCGAGGATGTGGTTGAACAGCGCGCGCTCGTGGTAGTCGGCGTAATGCGGGTCGGGGTCGAGCGCGAACAAGAGGCGCACGAGCTTCAGCATGTTGTAGACGTTGCACGTCTCGCACGTGCGCCCGTCGATGTAATCACTGAGTCTGTCCGGGGGCCCGAAGTATTCGTCCTTGCCGTGCCCGCCGGTGGCGAAGCTGTGATGCTGGGTGACCTGATCGCTGAAAAACGCCGCGGCCATCAGGTCGGGCGCGTCCCCGGTATAGATGAACCGCTTCAGCGAGCCGAGCAGCTTGGGGATCTGCGTGTTGGCGTGCGTGCCGCCCAAGTCGTCCTGGTGGCGTTGCAGCGGCTCGATGAACACGCGATGCTCGAACTTGTAGGAGAGCCGCAGCCAGCGCTCGTCCGCGGTGTCGGCGGCGAGATCCGCCAGCACTTCGTTCATGCCGCCGACCTCGGTGTTCAGCATGTGCTGGATCTGCCCGTCGTCGAGCCCCGCGAGAATCCGCTCCGCCCACGCGGCGAATTTCGTTTCCACGGTGAGGGCCGTGCGGTTGCCGGCGTAGCGATAGGCGTCGCGCAGGCCCGCGAACGTCTTGTGCAGCGTGTACCACGGCGACCATTCGCCGTTCAGGTCGAAGGCGGCCGAGCGAATCTCGCCCCGTGCCAGCGCGTCGAATGCCTTGCGCCCGCCTTCCAACGCGCTGAGGTAGCCGTCGCCGTGCTTGTCCTGCACCTCCTTCAGCTCGGCGACGATATAATCCGTGCGCTCCTTGAAGCGCGTGTCGCCCGTCGCCGCCCACATCAGGCTCACGCCCGACAGGTAATGGCCGGCGATGTGGCCCGTGAGATTGCGGCCGCCGCCGTCCCACCCGTCGTAGGGCTCCGCCTTCTGGGCGAGCCCCGCGCGCTGGCGGAAATAGGCCAGCATCCGGTCAGGCTCGAGCGCCAGCAGGTATTGGCGATCCAGGTCCTGCGCGTGCTTGAGCGGCCCGCCCGTCAGCCGCACGGCCGACAACGGAATGGGGCGCGCCTGGAAGCGTGCTGCATCCGTGCGCGGCGCCGCTCTCACTTCCGCGAGTGCGTTTCCAGGGCGACCGAGGAGCTGCAGTGCGCCGGCCCCAAGGCCGAGCTTGAGCGCGTCACGGCGAGAGAGCGTCATGCGACTACTCCTTGTCGGCGATGGCGGGGGCTTCCCCTTCATCGCGCCGTTGACATGACGGTTGGTGGCAGGTGGTGGGTGACGAGAGATTTCGTTGCAGGCGCGATCCGTGTCAAGGAACGTCGCCGTTGATGCGCACGCGCATCAGGCGACGCGGAGCTACCTACCGGGTGGGTTGATCTGGGCGGGATTCTGCTGCTTCGCCAACAAGCGCTCGGCGAAGTCCAATCGCTCCTGCAGCTCGGCCAGGTCGTGGCGCGTCTGCGCCAACTCCTCCGCCAGAGCGTCCTGCTGCGCTTGCAGCTGCTCGCTCCCCGCCGCGGCACCACGCGGCCGAACGCGCTCGGCGAGCGCGCGCATGAACGGCCAGAGCAAGATCACGCTGAATCCGCCGACGAGCGTGATCGTGAACAGAATGAAGACCTCTTCGGGCATCGCTTATCGATTCGGGGGATTGAGCTGCGCGGCGTCGCGGTGCTGCGCCAGCAACCGCTCGGCGAAGTCGACCCGCTCCTCCAGCTCGGCGATGCGGCGCTGCAGGTCGTCCAGCACGGCGGCGTGTTCGCCCGAATCGGATGACGGCAGGCTCATGCCGATCACCGTGCGGCCCTTGCTCCGGCCGCCCCATTCGCGCCGCGGAATACCCATCGCCTTGTACGCGGCGGCGATGAGGATCTGCAATACGCCGATGCCGGCCATGATGGCGATGACGCCGACCGCCCACGACGGAAGAAAGCCGAACATGAGGCCTCGGTACGCAAAGGACTGGAGAAGGTTGCAAAATATAGCGTCTTGCGACCCGTGTTCGTGTGGCTGCGCCCGTGCCGCGGGTGTTGCCCCTCGGTGCCGCACGCCCGCCGCGTGTTCCAACGTTCCACCGCTACAGCGGTTGCACGCTGAAAACTGGCACATCCTTTGCCCGCGTGGCCTCCGCATCCTCTCACAAGGAGGCCAACATGCGGATGCACCTGGCAGCGCTCGCCCTCACGGGCGCAGCACTCGTCTCGGCCTGCGATCAGAACCGTGCAGGCCCGCCGCTGAGCGCGGATCTCACGGGCGCCTCGCAGCCCATGTCCCTCGCGTTCAGTATGCCCGTCACCGTGCACACCAGCACGAACATGTCCACCTGCGACAACTCCCCCGGTCCCTATATCACGATCAGCGGGGGCGTGGCGTTGAGTGGGCTGGGCACGCGTCTCGCCTTCACGAACAACGAAAAGGGGACGCACACCTACACCGACCAGAACAGCGCCACCCTGACGGTGATTCCGGCCGGTCAGTCGATCACCATTCCCAAGCAGCCCGTGCTGGGCGGTGTGGGCGGCAATCCGTTCATCTGGATCCAACTCACTGATGACCGCGACACGCCGCTCACCAACGAGATTTACCTCGGCCGCTGCGTGCAGGGTGTTACCAAGGACGTGGACGCGAACTTCTCGCTGCCCGCGAACGCCGTCGCGTCGATCGCGACCGAGGGTTGCTATAACAACCCCGGTCCGACCATCACGCTGAGCGGCGACTTCACGCTCAGACCCGGCCTGGGCGCGCGGATGATCTTCCGCAACAACGACAACCCGGTGGGCGGGCCGCATGAGTTCGACGACGCCACCGTGGTTCGCGCGAACCTCGTGCCGCCGGGGGAAGACGTCTCCTTCCCCAAACAGCCCGTGCTGGGCGGGGTCGGCGGCAATCCGTGGATCTGGTTCCAGTTCCTGAGTGCCAGCGGCGCGGATCTGATGGATCCGGCGTTGGTGGGACGGTGCGTGCAGTTGAATAACAGCTGACGAAAGGAACGAACGGGCGGTGAGCCGAGGGGAAAATCGCGAACACGGCCCACCGTCCGTTCACCCTGCCACTGCTGGGCTACTTCAAGGCCGTCGTCGGGGCGGCCGTCCCTGCACGCGCGGCCGGGGCCGCGCGCCATCCCTCATACGCCCGCCGCCAGCCCCCTGTTGATGGCGCATGGCCTCGCCCATGCGCTCGCGGAACTTGCCGCGGAACGCCTGGTACTGCGCGCGCTGCACCGGGCTGAGGTATCCCGCCATCTCGCGGTCCTCCTGGTCGTCCACTCGCCGCAACGATTCATTCACCCGCTGGCGCGCATCGAGCAGGCGGCTCACGCTGTCGGATCGCGCCGCCACGCCGGGACGCATCTGGTCTTGCAGGGCGAAATTGATCTGCCGGCGCTGCAGCATCAGGTCACGGCGCTGTCCCCACGCGCGTTCTTGCGTCGAATCGAACTTCGCTGCCTGTGCAGGAGTGAGTCCCAGCATCTCGTGGGCGCGCGCGCTGTAGCGCTGCTGCACTTCCTGGCGCAGCGTCTCGAGCCGCGTCGAGTCGTCCTGCATGCCGCTGTCGGGCTGCTGCGCCGCGAGGCGCGCCGTCCCGCACATCAACAGGGCCAACCACAGTTGCTTCACGGTCATCCCTCCAACGATTTGAGCAGGGCGCGGAGCTGCGGCTCCGAGAGGTCCTCGAGCCCCGCGTCTTCCGACGCCGGTGCCGTCACATCGACCGGCTGATCCAGCTCGTCCAGCACCCGGTTGAGTTGATCGGCCGACAGGTCCTGCACCGCCCCGGCCGGCGGATCTTCCCAGGCGCCGCGCACCGGTTCGGTCCGCGGCTGCATCACGACGCCGATGCCCACGAGCAGCACGACCATCGCCGCGGCGCGCACCCACGCCACCTGCGTCCACACGAGCCAGGCCGGCGCCGGCGCCGGACGGCGCAGCCCGGCCACCACCGCCTGCGCCATCCGCTCGACGTCGAGGCGCTCGGCGGCCCGCACGCCCAGCTGGCGCGCCAACTCCTGCAGTTTCGGATCTTCGATTTCGTGCGGCTTCATGTGAGACTCTCCCGTAAACGCTTTTGCGCGTGATGATAGTGCACGCGCGCTGCCCCTTCAGTCGTGCCCAATGCCACGGCGATCTCGCCGTAGTCGAGGCCTTGTTGCGCCCGCAACAGGAACACCTCGCGCTGCATCCGCGGCAGCCGTCCCAGCTCGTCGCGCAGCCGGTCGGCCGTTTCCCCCGCTTCGGCTTCGGCATGGGGGTCGCCGTCCGTGGTCGCGAAGTCGTCCGCGAGCGGAATCACTTTGGCCCGCCCGGCGCGGCGGCCGGCATCCTTCAAGACGTTGCCGCCGATGGTCAATAACCACGTGCGGAACTGACAATCCCCGCGAAACCGGTCGATCGAGCGGAACGCCCGGATGAACGTGTCCTGCACCAGATCGTCCAGGTCCGCTTCCTGCGCCCCCGCGCCCGCCAGAAACCGCGCCAGCGTGCGGGCATGCCGCCGCACGAGCTCGGCCGCCGCCTGTTCGTCACCGCGTCGCCACGCGGTAATCAGGGCCGCATCGGACACCGGCGCGGCGACGGGCTGAGGTTGGGACATGCGCTCCGGTTGTAGACGGGATGCCAGGACGGATATTAAGCCCCCGCCGCCCCTTGCCGCCCAATGCCGCCCGCCGTTACGTTCGAACGACCGTTCGAAAACCATGCGCCCCTACGACCAACGCCTCGATGCCCTACTGGCGGCCGCCGCCCGCGTGTTCGCGGAGCGGAGCTACCACGCCACCAGCATGCGCGACCTGGCCGCCGCCAGCGGCGTCTCGCTGGCGGGCATCTACTACTACGTGAAGGGCAAGGAGGAGCTGCTCCATCTCATCCAGGAGCGCTGCTTCACGCAGGTGCTGGAGGGCGCCAAGGCGGCGCTCGCCGGCGAGGCCGATCCCAACGCCCGGCTGCAGGCGTTCATCCGGCATCACGTCGCCTTCTTCACGGCCCACATGGCCGAGATGAAAGTGCTGTCGCACGAGGCCAATTCGCTCACCGGCGAGGGCCAGCGCCGCGTGAATGCCATCAAGCGGCGCTACGTCGACCTGCTCGAGAAGCTGCTCAAGGACGCATCGCCCGACGAAACGGCGGTGGATCGCAGTGCCGCCGCGTATGCCCTCTTCGGTATGATGAACTGGATCTACAACTGGTACGACCCCGCGGGCGAGATCGATCCGCGGCGGCTCGCGGATCTGATCGCGCGCATCTTCCTCGGCGGGTTTGCCGAGGCCCGTTCCACGGTACACGGAGGCTGACACGCAATGGCGACCATGACGGAACCCCAGGTGAAGACCCTCGTCGACTACCACGCGGAGGACGGGCTCGCGATCATCGAGCTGAACGATCCGCCCGCCAACACCTACACGTTCGAGATGATGCATCAGCTCGACGAGGCGATCCTCAAGGCGCGCTTCGACGACGACGTGCATGTGATCCTGCTGCGTGGCCACGGCGAGAAGTTCTTCTCGGCCGGTGCGAACATCGCGATGCTCAACAAGGTCACGCCGCGTTTCAAGTATTTCTTCTGCCTCCACGCCAACGAAACGCTCAACCGGCTGGAGCAGACGCCCAAGCTCACCATCGCCGCGCTCAACGGGCACACCGTGGGCGGCGGGCTGGAGATCGCGATGGCCTGCGACCTGCGCCTCGCCAAGGAAAACGCCGGCAAGATCGGCCTGCCCGAGGTGAACCTCGGCGTGCTGCCCGGCACCGGCGGCACGCAGCGCCTGGCGCGGCTCGTCGGGAAGTCGCTGGCGATCGAGATGATGGTCAAGGGCGAGACGTTCTCGTTCGACCGCGCCAAAGAGCTGGGCATGGTGAACGAGATCTTCGCAGCCGACGGCTACTGGGAGGCCGTGCTGCTCTACGCCAAGCAGTTCTGCCCGCCCCACAAGGCCTCGAAGGCGGTCGGTCTGATCAAGCGCGCCGTGCAGTCGGGCGCCGAGGTGCCGTTCGAGTCGGCGCTGGCGATCGAGCGCGAGCTGCAGCAGCAGCTGTTCCAGAGCGAAGACGCCAAGGAAGGCATCGCCGCCTACAACGAGAAGCGCGTGGCGGAGTTCAAGGGGAAGTGAGAACCGACCTCTTCATCAATAACGAGTGGCGGCCCGCCGCCTCGGGTAAGCGCTTCCCTGTCACCAATCCGGCGACGGAGGAAGTGATCGCGCAGGTGGCCCTGGGCGATGCGGCCGACGTGGACAACGCGGTCGCGGCGGCGCGGGCGTGCTTCGATTCGGACGGTTGGCGGGGCACATCGGCACGGCAGCGCGGCCGGATGCTGTTCAAAGCCGCGGACCTGCTCGAGGCGCGACTCGACGAGTTCTCGCGCTTGGAGACGGCGCACAACGGTAAGACGCTGTTCGAGTCGAAGATCGAGCTGACGCTCACCGCCAACACGCTGCGGTATTACGGGGGCTGGGCCGACAAGATCACCGGCGACACGCTGCCCGTGGACGGGCCGTTCTTCGCTTACACGCTGCGCGAGCCGGTGGGCGTGGTGGGCGCCATCGTGCCGTGGAATTTCCCGCTCAACATCGCCAGCTGGAAGTTCGCGCCGGCGCTGGCGGCGGGCTGCACCGTGATCCTCAAGCCGGCCTCGGAGACCCCGCTCACCGCCCTGCTCTTCGCCGAGGTCGCGCTGGAAGCGGGGTTCCCGCCCGGCGCGTTCAACGTCGTCTCGGGCGGCGGCTCGACGGCGGGCGCGGCGCTGGTGCGCCATCCCGACGTGGACAAAATCTCCTTCACCGGATCGACGGAAGTCGGCCGGCAGATCATGAAGATGGCGGCGGAGACCAACAAGCGGCTCACGCTCGAGCTGGGCGGCAAGAGTCCCAACATCATCTTTGCCGATGCCGACCTGAAAGCCGCCGTGCGCGGCGCGCAGACCGGGATTTTCTACGGCAAAGGCGAGGTCTGCGCCGCGGGCTCGCGGTTGCTGGTGGAGCGATCGGTGCACGATCAAGTAGTGGAGCAGCTCGCCGCGGGCGCCAAGAAGCTCACGGTCGGCGATCCGCTCGACAAGAACACGCGACTGGGCGCGCTGGTCTCGAAGAAGCAGCAGGACACCGTGCTGGGGTACATCAAGAAGGGCGTGGACGAGGGCGCCGCGCTCGTGGCCGGCGGCAAGGCCGCGCAGGCCGGCGGCAAAGGCTACTTCGTCGAGGCGACGGTGTTCGACAAGGTCGCGCCCGAAATGACCATCGCGCGCGAGGAAATCTTCGGGCCGGTGCTCGCCGTGTTGACGTTCGACGACTTTGAGCAGGGCGTGGCGCTCGCCAATCGCACGATTTATGGGCTTGCCGCGGGCATCTGGACCAAAGACATCCAAAAAGCGCACCGCGCGGCCCGCGCCATCCGCGCCGGCACGGTCTGGATCAACTCGTACAACTACTACGACGCGGGCGCGCCGTTCGGCGGGTTCAAGGCATCGGGCTTCGGTCGCGATTTGGGCCGCGATGCGCTCGACTCGTATCTGGAGACGAAGACCGTTTGGGTCGCCCTGTGAAGGATGCGCTGATCTTCACCTCGCTCCGCACGCCGGTCGGCAAACACGGCGGCAGCCTCGCGACCATGCGGGCCGACGATTTGGCCGCGATCCCGATCAAGGCCATCGTGGAGCGCACCAAGATCGACCCTCTGTGGATCGATGACGTGATCCTCGGTTGCGCCAACCAGGCGGGCGAGGACAATCGCAACGTCGCGCGGATGGCGGCGCTGCTCGCGGGCCTGCCGGTCGAGGTGCCGGGCCAAACCGTCAACCGGCTGTGCGGCTCCGGACTACAAGCGGTGGCGAGTGCGGCCCAGGCGATCAAGGCCGGTGAAGCGGACGTGCTCATCGCCGGCGGCGTCGAGAACATGACGCGCGCACCGTACGTCACGCTGAAGTCGGGTGAGCCCTGGTCGCGCAAAACGCCGGAGACCGCGGACACGACGGTCGGCTGGCGCTTCGTGAACCCCCGCCTGAAGAAAGAGTGGACCATCGCCCTCGGCGAGACCGCCGAGGTGGTCGCGGAGCGCTACAAGATTGGCCGGGCCGAGCAGGATGCGTTCGCGGTGCAGAGCCAGCGGCGCGCCGAGCAGGCGCTGAAAGACTGTGTGTTCACCGACGAGCTGGTGCCCGTGACCCTGCCTGACGGCACCGTCTTCAGCAAGGACGAGTATCCGCGCGCCGGGACCACCCTGGAGGCGGTCGGGAAGTTGAAGCCCGCGTTCCGGAAGGATGGAACGGTCACGGCAGCCAGCGCGAGCGGGATCAACGACGGCGCGGCCGCACTGCTGATCAGCTCCACAGGCGACACGCCCCTTGCCCGAGTGGTGACCACCGCCGTGGCGGGCGTGGATCCGAGCGTCATGGGCCTGGGGCCCATTCCCGCCACCCAGAAGGCGCTCAAGCGCGCCGGTCTCACGATCGACCAGATCGATCTCGTCGAATTGAACGAAGCGTTCGCCTCGCAGGCGATCGCCTGCATCCGCGACCTCAAGCTCGATCCCACCAGGGTCAACATCTATGGCGGAGCGATCGCGATCGGTCATCCTTTGGGCTCGACCGGTGCGCGCATTCTCACCACCCTGGTGCATGCGCTGCGACGCACCGGGGGGCGTTTCGGCCTCGCCACGATGTGCATCGGCGTCGGTCAGGGCATCGCGATGATCGTGGAGCGCGCCTGATGGCGGCCTACGACGCCGTGATGGTGGATATCGCGGGCGGCATCGGCACGGTCACGCTCAACCGCCCCGACAAGCTCAACGCGCTGAACCGCGCGCTGTGCGACGAGCTGATCGAGGCCCTGCGGATGCTGACGCGCTCGGATGCCGTGCGCGTGATCGTGCTGACCGGGGCCGGGCGCGCCTTCTGCGCCGGCGCCGACCTGAACGTCCTCGGCGCCGAGGGCGACGCGCTGGTCGCGGCGGGCAAGACGATCGCCCTGTTGCTGCGCGGCGCGCCGCAGCCGGTGCTCGCCGCAGTGAACGGCGCGGCGGCGGGCGGCGGCGCCAATCTCGCGCTCGCCTGCGACTTTCGGCTCGCCTCGGACCAGGCGCAGATCGGCCAGGTCTTCGCGAAGCTCGGCCTCGCGCCCGACTGGGGCGGCAGCTGGCTGCTGCCGCGTCTCGTAGGCCCGTCGCAGGCGTTGGAGCTGATGTGGAGCGCGCGCATGATCCCCGCCGTCGAGGCGCTGGCGTTGGGCGTGTTCGATCGCGTGGTGCCGGCGGAGCGGCTCGTGGCCGAGGCGAAAGCCTTAGCGGCGACCTGGGCCGCACAGCCGCCGCTCGCCGTGCGGCGCGCCAAAGAAGGCGTGTATAAGAGCGGGGCGGCTTCCCTCGAGGCCATGCTCGACTGGGAGATCGCGACGCAACACGAGCTGTTCGCCACAGCGGACGCGCGGGAACGAATCGCGCAGTCCCTTTCCAAGAGGAGTCGCTGACATGGTCCGCAAGCTGGGCAACTTCGACGACTGGATCGACTACTTCCGCTACTGGCAGGACTCGATCGGCCTGCCGTCGGGGGCGCTGCGCGACTTCAACTTCGACGCCAAGTTCGGCGATCCCGAAGTGCCGCACATCGAGTTCGGGCATTACAAGGGCCAGCGCAAATGGCCCACGGTGATGCACATTCCCGACCAGCGCATCCGCGACGCGCTGCTCAATCTCATCGTCTACCAGGGCGACACGGAATTCGCGTCGGTGGAGCAGCAGCGCAACCTGCTGCACCACGCGCCGTCGGACTACGACCTGCTCTCGTTGCAGCGCGTGATGACCGAGGAGATGCGCCACGGCTGGCAGATGTCCTACCTGCTGTGCTCGCACTTCGGCGACGAAGGCAAGCGTGAGGCCGCCAAGCTGCTGGAGCGCCGCGCCGACGAGGGCGAGCGGCTGCTCGGCTCGTTCAACGAGATCGTCGACAACTGGCTCGACTTCTTCACCTACACGCAGTTCATCGACCGCGACGGCAAATTCCAGCTGAAGATGCTGTCGGTCTCGGCCTTCGATCCGCTGGCGCGCTCTATGGGTCCGATGCTCAAGGAGGAATCGTTCCACCTGGGCACCGGCAACAACGGCCTGCTGCGCATCGTCAAAGCCGGCAAGATGCCGCCCGAGGTGATCCAGCGCTTCTTCTATAAGTGGATTCCCACGGCGTTCGACCTGTTCGGCACCGACGCGTCGTCCTCGGCGCACTGGGCCTACGTCTGGGGCCTGAAGGGGCGCTACGACGAGCGCGAAAGCAGCGGTGAGCCGGACAAGGCCAAGCTCAACGAGTACGCGCGCGGCCTGTACCGCCAGGAGATCGTGAAGCTGATCGAGCGGCTCAACATGTTCATCCCCGAGCGCGAGCGGCAGCTCAAGGTGCCGGAGCTGACGTTCAACCGGCGCATCGGGCTGTACGCCCACCAGCACTTCGACGTGGACGGCCAGCCGGTCGACGCCGCGAAGTACCCGGCGTACCTCGAGTCCGTCTTGCCCCGCCCCGAGGACATCGCAGTGGTGCACGACATCGAGAAAGAGCCGGACTGGATCGAGGCGAAGAAAGCGGACAGCCTGCTGCAGTGAGCAAGCCGCTCGTCATCGCCCATCGCGGCGCGTCGGCGTATGAGTACGAGAACTCGCTCGCCGCGTTCCGGGACGCGCAGCCGCGCGGCGCCGACGGCGTGGAGCTGGACATCCACGCCACGAAGGACGGCATGCTGTTCGTCCACCACGACGAGACCGTCAACCAGATCCACATCACGCGGTCGACCGCGAAACAGATCGGCGCGCTGCACCTGCCCAACGGCGAGCCCGTGCCCACGCTGGACGACGCGCTCGCGGCGATCCCGGCCGCGCTGCAGGTGTTCATCGAAGTGAAGTCGCTGCCGCCGCAGTTCGACGGCGTGCTGTATGCGTCGCTCGACAAGCAGCCGAAGGGCCGCTGCGCCGTGCACAGCTTCGATCACCGCATCGTCAGCCGCCTCGGCTTCGCCCGGCCGAAGATGGCGCGCGGCATTCTCATCGCGCACTATCCCGTCCGGCCGCTGGAAGAGCTGGAAGACACCGGCGCCCATACGTTGTGGGAAGACCAGAGCCTGATCGACGCCGGCTTGGTCGACGCGATCCACACGGCCGACTGCCGCCTCTTCGGCTGGACCGCGAACGAGGCCGAGGACATCAAGCGTCTGGTCGAGCTGGGCGTCGACGGCATCTGCACCAACTTCCCCGACGTGGCGCGCGCCATCGTCGACGAAGCGGCGTGAGCGTAGCCGCCCGCATCACCGTCATCGGCGCGGGCACCATGGGGCACGGCATCGCGTACGCCGCGGCGCTGGTGGGGTGCGCCGTCACCCTGACCGACAGCGATCCCGCAGCGCTCGAGCATGCCTGGGGCAAGATCGACGCGCTGCTCGCGGGCGGCATGAAGCGCGGCAAACTCACGGAAGCGGACGCCGCGAAGATTCGCGGTCGCGTCCGCACCGAGCCGGACGTCGCCGCGGCGGTGAAAGAGGCGGACGTCGTGGTCGAGGCGGTCGTCGAACAGCTCAAGATCAAACAGCGGCTCCTGGCGCAGGTCGAGAAGCAGTCGCCGCGCGGCGCGCTCCTCGCCTCCAACACGTCGTCGCTGTCGATCGCGGACATCGCGGGCGCGTTGCAGGATCCGGGACGCTGCGTGGGCGTGCATTTCTTCAATCCGGTGCACGCCATGAAGCTGGTGGAAGTGGTGACGCACCCGCGGCTCGGACAGGACGCCATCGACCGCGCCACCGCCTTCGCGCGGTTCCTGGGAAAAGAGCCCATCGTCGTGCGTGATTCGCCGGGCTTCGCGTCCAGCCGCCTGGGCGTGGTCCTGGGGCTCGAAGCGATGCGCATGCTCGAGCAGGGCGTGGCGTCGGCCGAGGACATCGACAAGGCGATGGAGCTGGGCTACAACCATCCGATGGGCCCGCTCAAGCTCACGGACCTGGTGGGGCTCGACGTGCGCCTGGCGATCGCCGAGCACTTGCACAAGACCCTGGGCGCGCCGCACTACGAGCCGCCGAAAATCCTGCGCGACAAAGTCAAAGCGGGCGAGCTGGGCAAGAAGACGGGAAAGGGGTTCTACACCTGGAGCGCCTGACGCGCATCACGGACGTCCACATCCACATCCAGCCGTGGCGCGACATGCTGCCGCACGTGCAGGAGTCGATGCGCCGCGGCAAGGAAGACCATTGGGACTTCCTGCTCGCGATGATGGACGACCCCAAAGCCCTGCTCGAGGTGATGGACCGCGCGGGCGTGTGGCGCGCGGGGCTCGTGAACTATCCCAGCCCCGATGTGATGGGCTTCAACGACACCACCAACACGTTCGCCGCCAAGTACGCGCGTGCCAACCCCGAACGGCTGCTCCCCTACGGCGGCGTCCATCCGCGCGTCACGCGCGACCCGGCGGGCGACGTGGACAAGCTGGTGGACCTCGGCATTCGGGTCCTCAAGATCCACCCGCCGCACCAGAAATTCCCCGCCAACGCATATACCGAAGGCCTCGATGCGCTGGGCGCCATTTACCGGCGCTGCGAGGAGCGCGGCCTGCCGGTGATGGTGCATACGGGCACCAGCATTTTTCCGGGCGCGCGCTCCAAGTACGGCAATCCCATGGAGCTGGACGACGTGGCGATCGACTTCCCCGATCTCCGCATCCTCATGGCCCATGGCGGCCGGCCGCTGTACATGGAGGAGGCGTTTTTCATTCTGCGCCGTCACCGCCAGGTGTGGCTCGACCTCTCCGGCATTCCGCCCGCGCGATTGCTGGAGTACTTTCCCCGCCTCGCCGACGTGGCGGATCGGGCGTTGTGGGGCACCGACTGGCCCAGCCCGGGCGTGAAGGATCTGCGGCAGAACATCGACCAGTTCCTGACCCTCCCGCTCACGGACCAACAGCGGCAAGCCATCTTGGAGGGCAATGCGCTGGCTTTGCTTCCTGCTCGCCCCTAACACGCTGTCGCAGGCGCCCCGGCCACCCGTCAAACCGCTGCGCTTCGATCTTGCTGCCCTGCCCGTCACGCGCGACTCGTTCGTGTTCCGCGTGCGGGGCGAGACGCGGGGCTGGGCGGTCTGGCAGTACGAGGTACAGTCCGTGGAGACGGGCCAACAGGTCGTGTTCACCGTGGAATCGGAGCTGGAACCGGCCGACACCGAGCACCTGCGCGTGGTGGCCGACCGCTTGACCGGCGCGCCGCTGTCGCTGTTTCATCACGTGGAGTCGTTCGCACCGCGCAACGACACGGTCATGGTCGAGCACGATCTCGACGTGAAGGACGGCCGCGTGGAAGGCCGGCGCCGGGCGGCCGGGCGCAAATCCGGCCTCACCATCGCGCCGATCCGCGTGCAACTCCCGGCGGGGGTCGCGTGGTCCAACTACCAATGGTTTGCCGCCCCGGGGCTCGCCGTGTCGGCGGGCGACACGCTCGAGGGCCGGGGCTACACCGAATTCGGCGACTCGATCGAGACCTACCGGGTGGTGGCCGAGGCGCTGCGGACCATTCAGGTGCCCGCCGGCCAGTTCGCGGTGTTACCGCTCGTCACGGGCGGGCTGCGCCTGTACGTGAGCCGTACCGCGCCGCGCCGGGTGGTCAAGGGCGAGACGCCCGACGGCGCGTTCACCTTCGAGCTGGTGCATTCGGGACCGCCCGTCACTCTCCAACCGGAGCACTGATCCGATGTATAGCGGACGTATGCGAGCATCTCTCATTCTCGTGGCGGCGTGCCTCGGCGGCGCCCCGCTCGCGGCGCAGTCGGGCCGCATCACCTACGACACCTTCGCGCTCGCCAACGGCCTCCGGGTGATTTACTCGGAAGACCACTCGACGCCGATCGTGAGCGTGGACGTGTGGTACAACACCGGCTCGCGCAACGAG
>DATLWA010000181.1:0-11304 GCA_035576905.1 Gemmatimonadales bacterium | reverse complement strand
TGCCCCATTACGTGCTCGATCCGGTGATGGTCGCGACCTCGGGCGACCGGTTGCTCGATCCGGCGGCGGAGCGCCTGCTGGTCGAGCGGCTGGTCCCGCTGGCCGAGCTGGTGACGCCGAATCTCGACGAGGCCCGCATCCTGGTGCAGCAGGACGTGACGACCCCCGAGGCGATGGAACGCGCGGGGCGCGTGCTGCTGGAGCGCGGCGCGCACGCCGCGCTGATCAAGGGCGGGCATCTGCCGGGCGACACGATCGTCGACGTGCTGGTGAGCGCCGGCGGCGTGCGCCGCTTCACGCATCCGCGGATCGACACGACATCGACGCATGGGACCGGGTGCACATTGTCGGCGGCGGTGACGGCGGGTCTGGCGCACGGGCGCGCGCTCGAACGGGCGGTGGAGGACGCACTCAACTTCGTGCAGCGTGCGATCGCGGCCGCGCCCGGACTGGGACGCGGCCGCGGACCGCTCAATCACTTCGTGCCGGGCCCGCCGCGACCGCCCAGCGAGGGTCTGTAGCCTACGGGTTCCACCAGTAGGTGAACTTTACGAGGAAGATGTTGTCCGGCTTCGCTTGCGCCAGGCGATGCATGGAATTGCCGAAGTTGAAATCGCCGACGTTCTCATAGTCGGAGCGCGTCTGCGTCCACACCAGATACAGGGTGGAGCCCGGCATGTATTCCCACCGCAGCACGGCGTTGCCCCGCAGCGATTTGAAATTGAAGTTGGGGTTCCCCACCACGATCGTGTCGCCGCCGTTGCGGCCCATCGGATACGCCGTGAACGTGTTGCTGTCGAATGTCGAATCGGCGTCCGAGTAAGTGTCGAACGAATAGGTCCGGGGCCGCGCCAGCGCCTTGAACGCGGAATACGCGCCGGCGGAGATCAACGGCTGCACGTACATCTGCAGCGACAGCTTGGGCGTGTACGTCCAGTTGACCCGGATGCCGGCCGACAGCTCGGTCTGGTGCAGCGTGGCGAACATATAGCGGTTGCCGTACGTCGCCGTGGCATTCGGATCGGCGAAGGTCCCGACGTACTGCGCCGGCGTGTTCTCGCCCGAAAGGTTCGGGCCCACCGTCACATCGACATTCGGCGCGGGCCGCAGCTCGAGGCTGGGGGAGACATACCAGTTGCGGTCGTTGGCCGCTTGATACGTGCCGCCCATCAGCATCCAGACCAATGCTTTGCGGGAATCACTGCTGACCATGCCGTCGAGCTGATAGCCCGGCGGATTGAGCGTGAGCGGCCCGCCGCGCGTGCGCCGGTTGTTCACGGTCCAGGGATTGTAGGCGGCGTTGAAATTCAGCTGGTAGTAGTTGTTCAGCCGCGCCCAGGCCATGGTGAACACACCGGTCCAGTTGATGTTGCCGTCGAAGTCGTAGCTGCGGAACGCGGCGCCGTACAGCTCCGCCGCGCGGAACACCTTCCCCGGCTTGGTCCAGCGGTACCCGCCGACGGCGTGCATGTTGTAGATGCCGGTGCGGAACTGAAATCCCACGTCGCTCACGTCGAACCCCGGCGTGATCACTCCGAACGCGGAGTTCGCGTACCAGTTCCCCTTCTGCTTATTGACCGCCACCCGCCCGGCGAATCCGCGCAGCGACGTCGCCGCGCTGTCCACGTGGACGTGCTGGGCATCCGGCTGCTGGAAGTAGTGGAGCGAGCTCTCTTGCAGACTGAGCATGCGGGCCGGAGTACCGTTCACATCGGAAGCGCCGACCCAACCCGTCAGCACCCACTTCTTGTCGTGATCCAGCGAGGTCCAGCCGTCCAGGCCCAGCGCGAAGCTGGAGCTGTTGAGCTGATTCACGAGTGTACTGTCGTCGAAATGTCGCGCCGCCACGGTGCTGAGCACGCCCAACCCCTGGCGGCCACCGTTGAATTCCTTCTGCAGCCGGTAGACGCCGTAATACGACAACGGTTCGACCGGAACTTTGATGCGGACACCCGCCGTGTCGACGTCGGCCGTCTCGTTGGCGGTGAGGGCCGAGACCGCACCGATGTTCCAGCTGTTGAACGCCTTGCCCGTGAGCTTCACCGCGCCCAAGATGTGCGTGCCGTTGGGAACGTCGTTGTAGTCGGGACCGGAGGACGAGCTGGGCAGGTCGCCTTGCGGCGCCCGACCGATGCGCCGGCTGTAGAAGAATCGCGGGTTACCCCAGTTGAAACCCCAGTTGTTGTTGGTGCCGCCTTGGCCGAAATCGAAGATCGACGAGCCCTCCACGAAGAAGGGCCGCTTCTCGCTGAAGAAGGTCTCGACGTCGCTCAGGTTCACCACCGCCGGGTCGACCTCGACCTGGCCGAAGTCGGGATTCACGGTCGCGTCGAGTGTCAGGTTGCTGCCCAGACCGACTTTCACATCGGCGCCGATCGCAGGCGTATAGCGCGAGCCGCTGAAGAACGGGTCTCCGGGCGTGTGCGGCGCGAATTCCGCCTTGTTCGTCACGTACGGCAGGACTTCGAAACGGCTGGGCGGCGTGACGCCGTCGATGCCCGCCAGCTCAGGGAAGCGGGACACGAAGCCGCTCGAGTTCCGGGGCGTGTAGGCCAGGTAATCCGTCTCGTTCTTGCGGGCGATGCTGCGCTTGAAATTGACGCCCCAGATGTAGTGATCCGCCTTGATGAACCGCAGCTGTGAATAGGGAATCCGCAGCTCCGCCGTCCAGCCGAGGGAATCGACGCGGGTGCGCGCTTCCCACACGCCGTCCCAGCTGTCGTCGTCCCAATCGTCGTTCATCAAGGTGCCGTCCGACAGCGTCCCGGCCGCGTCGACGCTGAAGTAGAACCCGCTGCGATGATCGTGGTAGGTGTCGAGGTACAAGACCAACGCGTCGGAGTTCGTATTCGCGTCTCTGCGGCCCAGGCGCGCCACGATCGAATCAGGATGCGCGTCGTACATGCGGGCGGCGACGTAAAGCGCCGCATCGTCGTAGGCGACCCAGACGACCGTGCTCTCGGTCGGGGCGACCCCTTCCAACGGATCACGCTGCTGGAAGGCCGACACGCGCTGCGCGGAGGCCCAGATGGCGTCCGACAGCACGCCGTCGATCGCCACCGGCTGCGGCGTCCGCATGGCCTGCACGCGCTCGACGGATGGGAGCGGAGCGACTTTGACGCCCCGTACAACGTGGGAATCGGCAAGCTGCTGGGGCACGGCGGCGGCCAGAAGAGCCAGGACAGCCAACATGGAGACCTCACGGCGTCGTCGGGTGGGGCCACTCACGGCGACGGCGCCCGAGTTGCGACCCAAGGTTTACTGCTCCCTTAGGACAACCGGCGGCCTCAAATGGTTGCAACTGGAACGTCAGAGAAGCGTGCGGCGCACCAGCCCCTTAATGAGCCCACCCAGCTGGGTCGCCACGCGGGCGCCCATTTCGAGCACTTCCGTGTGGTCGAGCGGCGCGCCCAGACCGGCCGCCGCGTTGGTGATGATGGAAAAGGCCACGCAGCGCATGCCCCGGGCCCGCGCGGCGATCACCTCCGGCACCGTCGACATCCCGACCGCGTCGACGCCGAGGCGCTGCAGCATGCGGATCTCGGCCGGCGTCTCGTAGGACGGACCGAGCAGCGTGCAGTACACCCCCTCCTCGAGCGCGATGCCCTGCTCGCGCGCGGAAGTCTGGGCGAGCGCGCGCAGCTCGGCGTCGTACGCCACGGTCATGTCGGGGAAGCGCTGATCCCCGGCGAGCGCGGGGCCCACCAGCGGATTGCTGCCCGTCAGGTTGATGTGATCCGTGATGAGCATCAGCGCCGGCGGGCGCAGGTTCGGACGCACGCCGCCCGCGGCATTGGTCGCCACGAGGGTCGTGACCCCCAGCTGCGCGAACACGCGCACCGGGAGCGCCGCCGTCGCCGGACTGTGGCCCTCATATAGATGAAAGCGCCCGCTCTGCACGAGCACGGACACGCCTTCGAGCGTGCCCGCCACGAGCTCGCCCTTGTGACCCACCACACCGGGCTGCGGGAAGCCGGGGATGTCCGCGTAAGGGATGCGCACGGCGTCCTGCACTTCTTCGCCGAGGAAGCCGAGGCCGGATCCCAGGACGATCGCCACGCGGGGGCGGCGCTTCCCGAGCCGGCGGGCCACCGCGTCGGCGGCGGCGCGAATCTCGGCTTCCCGCTCGGCGTTCTCCGGCTTCTTCACAACAGCATGCCGGCGAGCGTCGCGGACAGGAAGTTCGCCAGCGTGCCGGCGATCATCGCGCGGAAGCCGAGCTTGGCCAGGTCGTGCTTGCGGTTGGGCGCGAGCGCACCGATGCCGCCGATCTGGATGCCCACCGAGCTGAGGTTCGCGAAGCCGCACAGCGCGAAGGTGGCGATCGTGAACGACACCGGGTCGAGCGTCGCCTTGAGCGTGCCGAGCTGCGCGTAGGCGATGAACTCGTTCAACACCATGCGCGTACCGAGCAGCCCCGCGATGGTATTGGTATCGTGGCCCGGGACGCCCATCACCCACGCCACCGGATAGAAGATCCAGCCGAGAATCGTTTGCAGGTTGGCGGGGATCCACGACGCGATGTGGTCGTGCGCGGCGCCCAGCACGCCGTTGACGAGCGCGATCAACGCGATGAACGAGATCAGCATCGCGATGACGTTGAGCATCAGCTGCAATCCTTCGCTGGTGCCGCGCGCCGCGGCGTCGAGGACATTCACATCGGTGCGCGGAATGTCGACCTTCACGCCGCCCAGTGTCTCGGGCGTGCCGGTCTCGGGCTCGAGAATCTTCGCCATCATGATGGTGCCGGGCGCGGTCATGATGACGGCCGTGAGCAGGTGGCGCGCCTCGATGCCGAACGCGATATACGCGGCCATGATCGATCCCGAGACGTGCGCCATGCCGGCCGTCATCACGGTCATCAACTCCGACTGCGTCATGGTCGGCAGGAACGGCCGGATGGTGAGCGGCGCTTCGGTCTGCCCCATGAAGATCGACGCGGCGACGTTCAAGCTCTCGGCGCCGCTGGCGCCCATCACTTTGTTCATCATGATCGCGAATGCTTTGACCACCAGCTGCATGACGCCGAGGTAGTAGAGAATCGCGAACAGCGCCGACACGAAGATGATGGCCGGCAGCACCTGGAACGCGAACACGACGCCGATGCTCGAGTGCTGCTTGCCGATCTCGCCGAACACGAACGACGAGCCGGCGTATGAGAACGACAGCAGCCACGTGACCGCCGCTCCCAGCTTGCTGAAGAGCCACTGCCCCACGGGAATGCGCAGCACGAACACCGCGAACGTCAGCTGCAGTCCCAGTCCCCAGGCCACGACGCGCCGGCTGATGCGCTTGCGGTTGCTCGAAAGTCCGACGCCGATCGCGAGGATGGCGACCATGCCGAGCACGCCGCGGAGCCGCAACGCCAGCGAGCGCGGCGCCACTGCCGCGGCCGGCGCGGCCGGTGCCTGCGTCGTTGTGGCGGCCGGCACCGTGTCCTTGCTCTGGCTCTGGGTCGTGGCGCCCAGGATCGTGTTCGACACGAAGCGCGGCAGCGTGAACACGGCCAGCGCGCACGCGAAGGTGACGAGGAACGCGAACAGTGTCCGGCGGACGGGCATTTAGAGCGCCTCCAGTTCGTTCTGGACCCGCGCGATCAGCGCGACCTTCTCCGGCTCCGGCAGGAACGCCGCGTCGCAGGCGTTGAGCACGACGCGGGCGAGCTGCTCCCGCGTAAGCCCCAGGGCGGCGTGCGCGGCGTAATACTCGTCGGTCAGCGTGATCCCGTCCATCAGGCGGCTGTCGGTACTCAGCGTGACCCGGACGCCGCGCTCCAGATAGCGGCGGAACGGATGGCTCGTCACCGCGTCGACCACGTGCGTATGGACGTTGCTCGTGAGGCACATTTCGAGCGGGATGGCCCGCTCCACGACCTCGTCCAGCAAGCCCGGGTCCTCCCCCAGCCGCGTGCCGTGCCCGATGCGCTGCGCGCCGCACACGTGCAACGCCTGGCGGATCGAATCGGGGCCGTCGCCTTCCCCCGCATGACACGTGCACGCCATGCCGTGCTGTGCGGCGTAGGCGAACGCCGCGCGGTGATCCGCCGCCGCGTGGTCGCGCTCCGGTCCCGCCAAGTCGAATGCGATCACGCCGTCGGCACGATAATCGGCGGCCGCCTGCGCCAGCTCGAGCGACGTCGCGGGCGGCATGGTCCGGATGCCGCACACGATCACGCCCACCTTGGTGCCCGTCTCGCGCTCGGCGCGGTGAAAACCGCGCAGCGGCGCTTCGATCGCTTGCGCCAACGTGAGCGCCGGCCGGTGCAACAGCGGCGAGTAGCGCACTTCGACGTAGCGCACATGCTCGGCGGCGGCGTCCTGCACGAACTCGTACGCGATGCGCTCGAGCGCCGCGGCCGTCTGCATCACCGACAGGGTGATTGCGTACTTGGTGAGGTACTCTTCGAGGCTCTTGGCGTGCTTCACCGCCATCGCATCCGCCAGGGCGGCGGGCGTCTCCGCCGGCAGGCGGATGCCCTGCGCGCGCGCCAGGTCGAGCATCGTCTGCGGGCGCAGGCAGCCGTCGAGGTGGACGTGCAGCTCGACCTTGGGCCAGCGGCGCAGATCGTCCTTGGTGAGTCGCGGCGGCCCCTGCCGCGCCGACACGACGACGCGAAACACGGCGCCCGCCTCGCCCACCGCGTCGCCCCCGTCCACGGGACGGCCGACCGCGTCGGTGACGTACGCGTTGCCCGCTGAGAGCAGGCCGGCGAGCGCGGCATCGAACGCGGCGACGGCGTCGCGCACCCGCGCGCCGCGCGCGACATCCACCGGCCGTTCGTTGACGAAGACGCGAAGCGGCCCGGTCACCGCCCGCCCTTGCCGTGGAGCCGCACGTCATCGGGCGGCGCCACGGGCTTGGGCAGCACCGAGAGATAGGTGATCAGGGCGTCGACATCCACGATCCCCGCATCCTGCGCCGGCGCGCTCGTCAGCATCGCGAAGCCGCTGCCGCCCGTCGCCAGAAAATCGGGCACGGCCAGCGTGTACTTGTGGCCGCCGTCGAGGCCCTTGCCGTCGGCGAGCCGGATCTTGGTGATGCGCCGCCCCGCAGGCTTCTTGAGGTCGTACCAAATCTCCACGCCCGAGACGTGCCCGTCGGGCCGCTCGCCCGCCAGCATATGCTCGAGCGCGGCGCGCAGCACGTCGCCCGTGACCGTGAGCCGCACCAGACGGTTCTGAAACGGCTCCACCTGGAAGAGATCGCCGTAGGTCAACATGCCCGCGGGCAAATCGGCGCGGATGCCGCCGTTATTGATGATGGCGACGTCGGTCTTGACGATGTTGCGCTCGGCGTCGGCGATCAGACGGCCCAGCGTGTATTCGTCGCCCTGGCGCTGCAGCGCGCCGCGCAGCGCCACGATCGGCCGCGCGGACAGCGTATCGATCGAACGCTGCGCGGTGGCGACGACCGCCGTTTCGCCCGTGTCGGCCGCGACCTGGTCGGCCCACGGCGTCTCGATGCGCACGCGCACCTCGCGCCGCACGCCGCGCACCCGCACGAAATCCACGACGGCGATGGTCGTGCCGTTGGAGCGGGCCTGCACGATGGGAATCCCGTGCACCACCGTATTGATCAGCGTGTGCGTATGGCCGCTCACGATCAGATCCACGGCGGCCGAGTCGAGGCGCTTGGCCAGGTCGACGATCTCGCCGTGGCAGGGCCCGCCGGAGTCGCAGAACGCGCCCTCGTGCGCCAACACGATGACGAAATCCGCGCCCGCCTTGGCCCGCGCCAGCACGCGATTCACCGCCAACGCTTCGTCGCCGAACGCCAGGCCGCGCACGTTGGCCGGCCGCGTGGTGGTCGGCGTGCTGGTCGTGGTGAGCCCGATGATCGCGATCTTGAGCCCGTCCTTGGCCAGGACCGTGTACGGCAGCGCCCAGTCGGGCCGCGCGCTGCCGATCGAATCGGTGATGTTGGCGGAGAGGAACGGGTAGTGCGCCTCGTGCTCGCGGGCGATGAGTGTGTCCACGCCCCAGTCGAATTCGTGATTGCCGATCGCCGCAGCGTCCAGCCCCAGCCGGTTGAGCGCGCCGATCACGGGGCGCCCGTAGGCGAAGTTGGAGATCGGTGTCCCCTGCATCTCGTCGCCGCCGTCCAGCCGGACGGACGTACAGCCGCACTGGCGGGCGAGTGAATCCATCCAGGTCTTCAAGGCTGCGACGCCGCCCACCGGCCGATTGTTCGACCACGGCCAGACGCGCGGCGCGAGCGCGCCGTGCAGGTCGTTGATCGCAATCACCCGCAGCAGCGTGCTGTCCGCCAGTCCCACTTGCGGCGTCTGCGGGGCGAACGCCGCGAGCGCGGCGTCGCGCCCCGGAGCCAGGATGGACCAGCTGGGCACGTAGTAGTTGCGCGCGTCGACCGCGCGGGCGCGGCGGATTTCCGCCGCCAGCAGCTGCCGGATGTCCTCACCGCGGTCGTACACCACGCGCGCGCCGCGCAGCATCGTGAACCCGCCCGCCCCGGCCTGGCGGTAACTGTTCACCGCGAGCGTGAAGCTGTCGGTCGCCTGCACCAGGCGGCCGCGATACGCCAGCCCGCGCACGCGCTGCCCGGCGGGCCGCGTGAGGTCGAGGTTGTACTGCACGCCGCTCACCACATCGTAGTTGTAGCCCGGCACGCTGTCGTTGATGATCGGCTGGCCGGGTGCATACGTGCGGTAGTAGCGCGCCGACTGCTCCAGGTACTCGCGCAGCTGCTGGCCCGAGATGCGCACGGCGCGCAGCGTGTTTTCGTAGGGGTAGATGCCGAACACGTCGCGCAGCCGCACTTCGCCCTCGGGCAGCCCGGCGCCGGTGTCGAACGCGGCCGCCGCCGACAGGTCGGCGCCGGCGGCGCGGCGCTGCACTTCATTAATGAAGTCGAGCAGCGGCGAGTCCTGCGCCCGCGCGAGCCGGGCGTCGAAGCCTGCGCCCGCGCTCCCCAGCGCGGTCTCGCCCCAGGCGCGCGCCAGATCGTGGGCCTGGCTGGCGCGGCGCTGGAACCGCGGCAGCTCCGCCACGGTGGCGAGCGGAATCAGGTCCGCGCGCAGGTGGTCCACCTGCCAGCGTCCCGCCGCGCGCCGGAACCACACGTGCACCACCGACAGACCCAACGCGAAGTTCCGGGGCTGCACGAAGTGCACGCCGTTGATCACCGTGTCGCGCACCTGGCGGTGCGTGTGGCCCACGACCACGAGATCGGGCTTGTTGGGCAAGGTCGCGAGGACCGCGGCGTCATTTTCGGCGCCGACGCCGGCCGTGTCGTAGGCCGACGGCTCGCTCAGGCCGGAGTGGACGAGCGCCACCTTGAAGTCGGCGCCCGCGCCGGCGAGCGCGCTCAGTGCCTGGGGCGCCGCCGCGGCGAGCGAGCGGACACGGATGCCGGGCCCGCCGAGCTGGGCGCGATCCCACACCATCACGCCGGGCGTGGTCAGGCCGGTGATCGCGATCTTCACGCCGCTGCGCGTCACCACGGTGGCGGCGGGGAACACGAGCGTGTCGCCGCCCCGCCCGCGCACGATGTTGGCGGAGACGTAGCGGTAGGTGGCGTCGCTCGACGCCTGCAGCAGCAGGTCCGCCCCGAAGTCGAAGTCGTGGTTGCCGGGCGTCGCCGCGTCGTACTGCAGCGCGTTGAGCGCGTCCACGATCGGGTGCGGCCGCTGCGGATGCTCGCGGCCGTAGTATGTCGCGAGCAGCGTGCCCTGCAGCAGGTCGCCCGCGTCCACGAGCACGACCTGGCCGGGATACTGCGCCCGCAGGGTTTCCACGATCGTCGCGGCGCGCGACAGGCCGCCCGGACCTTCCTGGCCTTTGACGTAATCCCAGCCGAGCACATGGCCGTGCACGTCGGTGGTCGCGACGATCACGACGTGGGCGCTGTCAGGCTGGGCGGGAGCGACGGGATTCTGAAGCGCTGTGAGGAGCGCGAGGAGACGCAGCATAGTGCGCAGTAAATTGCGAAGGTGGCGACCGTTCCGCTACCTTGCACGGCACGCATGCCGCCCCATCGACTGTGAGCCGACCCGCCGTCGCCACACCGCCGGTCCACCGCGTCCTGGTGGTGGACGATGAACCGGACATCACCGGTCTCGTCGCCTATCATCTCGCCAAGACCGGCTATCGCGTGATCACCGCGGCGAACGGCCGCGAAGCGCTCGATCTGGCGCGCAGCGATCATCCCGACCTAGTGGTGCTCGACCTCATGCTCCCCGGCTTGTCGGGGTTCGACGTCCTGGCCGAGCTGCGGCGGCGCCCCGAGACCAAAGACGTGGGCGTCATCCTGCTCACCGCGAAGAAAGACGAGCCCGACCGCATCAAGGGCCTGTCGCTCGGCGCCGACGACTTCCTGGCCAAACCGTTCTCGCCGCAGGAGCTGGTGTTGCGAGTGGCGGCGGTGCTGCGCCGGTTGACCGCGCCGCCGGTGGCGGCGGGGGGCACGATCGCGGCCGGACCGATCACGCTCGATCCCGGGGGCCACCGGGCCACCGCGGGCGGCGCCGATCTCGAGCTCACCGCCACCGAGTTCCGACTGCTGCGCACGCTGATCGAGCGCGAAGGACGGGTGCAATCGCGGTCGCAGCTGCTGCAGGCGGCCTGGGACACGACGGCCGCATTGCAGACCCGCACCGTCGATATGCACGTGCAGCGCCTCCGCGCCAAGCTGGGCGCGGCGGGAGAATGCATCGAGACCGTCCGCGGCGTGGGCTACCGCTTCCGGCGGCCGGAACCGAAAGCGCGGAAGCGCTGATGCGGCTCGCGACGCGGCTGTTCGCGGGCACCAGCCTGCTCGTCGCCGCGACGGTCGTCGCCGTCATCTTCATTGCCGACCGCGTGCTGCGGCATGGCTTCGAAGATGAAGTGGCCGCGAGTCTCGCGCGCGAAGCGCGGCTCGTGACGGCGCTCGTCCCCGCCGATTCCGCGCACTGGCCGGAGACTGCCATCGCGTTGGGGAGCCGCATCGGCCATCGCGTGACGCTGATCGACTCCACCGGACGCGTGCGCGGCGACGCCGAGTTCGACCGCGCGTCGCTCCCCGGACTCGAGAACCACCTGACCCGGCCCGAAGTGCAGGCGGCGCTCCGCACCGGGCTGGGCCGCGCCGCGCGCCTCAGCGCGTCCACCAATGAGCGGCAGATGTACGTGGCGGTGCGCGGCGGTCCGCCCGGGATCGCCATCGTGCGCGTGTCGGCGACCCTCGCGTCCGTCGATGCCCAGATCGGCGCGGTGCAGCGCGCGGTGGCCCTCGCCGGTCTCGGCGCGCTGGCGCTGGCCGCGGTGATCGCCTGGGCGGCGAGCCGCGCGCTGGTGCGGCCGCTGG
>DATLWA010000180.1:0-4950 GCA_035576905.1 Gemmatimonadales bacterium | reverse complement strand
TCGAACACACTCATGAAGATACTGACTCGGACCGCCCTGGTCTTGAGGTAGGCCGGCTCGTCCACCTCGACCACGCTCACGATGCGCCCATCCGCCGGGGACACGATCACCGTGTCGCCGCGGGGCCCCGCACGCACGGGATCCCGGAAGAACGCCACCACCCAAATAGCGAGCGCCAATACGGGGATTCCGGCCGCCCACCACCAGGGGCTGCACTTCAGCGCCGCCCAGACCGCCGCGGCCGCCAGTGCCCACGCGATGCCGATGAAGGGCCATCCCTCGGGAGCGACTCTCACGCCGTGCCCAGCGGCTGCCCCGTGATGCGGCGGTACGCATCGAGGTAGCGGCTGCTGGTTGCCGCCACGACCTCCGCCGGCAGCGGCGGGGGCGGCGGGTCGCCGTTCCATTTGCCCTGCTGCTTCAAGTCCGCGAGGTAGTCGCGCAGCGGCTGCTTGTCGAAGCTGGGCTGGCTCTTGCCGGGCTGGTAACGGTCGGCGGGCCAGAAGCGCGACGAATCGGGCGTCAGCATCTCGTCGATCACCAGCAGCGTGCCGTCGGCCAGCGTACCGAACTCGAATTTGGTGTCGGCGATGATGATGCCGCGCTCGGCGGCGTACGCGCGGCCGGCCTCGTACAACGCGAGACTCGCCTGCTTGAGTCTGTCGGCCACGCTGCGGCCCAGCTCCTGGATCACGCGGCCGAACGTCACGTTCTCATCGTGCCCGGTCTCGGCCTTCGTGGCCGGGGAGAAAATCGGCGGCTCGAGCCGCGCGCTCTCCACGAGGCCCTGCGCCAGCGCCTCGCCCGCCAGCGTCCCCGCCTTGCGGTACTCGGCCCACGCCGATCCGGAGAGATAGCCGCGCACGACGCACTCGAACGGCATCGGCGTGGTGCGGCGCACCAGCACCGCACGACCGACCAACGACGACTGGTGCTCCGCGAGCGCGGGCACCCGGCGCACGATCTCATGCGCGTCGGCCGTCAGCTCGTGGTGCGGGCACACGGCGGCGAGGCGCTGGAACCAGAAATGGCTCAGCTGCGTGAGCACCGCGCCCTTGTGGGGCACCGGCTCGTGCAGCACGACGTCGAACGCGCTGACGCGATCGCTCGCCACCATCAACAGGGTGCCGGCGTCGACCTCGTACACCTCGCGGACCTTGCCGCGACGCAGCAGCGGCAGGGGCAACCGGCTGGCCACCAGGGGCGCGCTCATACCTTCACTTCCGCGGGCGCGGCGGCCGGGGCCACCGCTTCGATTTCACGCATCATCTCCGGAATCACCTGGTCGAGGAATTCGTCCACCTGCTCGGGCGCGCGGCCCACGTAGGCCGCTGGGTTGAGCTCGTCCGGCGTCACGCTGAGGCGCAGCGCCTGAAACGCGGGATCGGCTGCGAGCCGCTGCAGCAAGTCGTTGGATGCGCCCTGCTCGGCCACGGCCTTGGACACGGTCATGCTGTGGCCACGAATCACTTCGTGCAGCGTCTGGCGATCGCCGCCCGCCTTCACGCCGCGCATCATGAGGCGCTCGGTGGCGAGGAATGGCAACGCCGCCGCCACATGGCGCGCGATCACCGGCTCGCGCACTTCGAGGCCGGCCGCGACGTTGGTCGCGAGCACGAGCACCGCGTCGGTCGCGAGGAACGACTCCGGCAGGACGAGGCGCCGGTTCGCACTGTCGTCGAGCGTGCGCTCGAGCCACTGCGTGGCCGCGGTGTGCCAGGCGTTGCCCTCCATCTCGATCACGTAGCGGGCGAGACTCGTCATCCGCTCGGCGCGCATCGGATTGCGCTTGTATGGCATCGCCGACGAGCCGACTTGCTCGCTCTCGAACGGCTCGAGGATTTCCCCCTCGTGCTGCAGCAGCCGCAAGTCGGTCGCGAACTTCGCCGAGCTCGCGGCCACGCCCGACAGCGCGGCCAGCACCTGCGCGTCGACTTTGCGCGTGTAGGTCTGGCCCGTGACGGGATAGACGCGGGGGAAGCCCATTTTCCGGGCGACGCGGCGGTCCAGCTCGCGGACTTTCTCGTGATCGCCGCCGAACAGCTCGAGGAAGCTCGCCTGCGTGCCGGTCGTGCCCTTCACGCCGCGGAATTGCAGTGTGTCGATGCGGTGCAGCAGCTCCTCGGCATCGAGTCCGAAGTCCGCCATCCACAGGGTGATCCGCTTGCCGACGGTGGTGAGCTGCGCCGCCTGGAAATGCGTGTAGGCCAGGCAGGGAACCGCGCGGTGGCGGCGCGCCAGCTTGCCGAGCGCCACGAGCACCGCGGCCACGCGCCCGAGCAGGATCTGCATGCCCTCGCGCATCAACAGGAGGTCGGTGTTGTCGGTAACGAAGGCGCTGGTGGCGCCGAGGTGGAGGAACGGGCGCGCGGCGGGGGCCTGGTCGCCCAGCGCGTGGATGTGCGCCATCACGTCGTGGCGCAACCGCTTTTCGTAGTCGGCTGCCTTGTCGAGATCGGCGTCGTCGAGATGGGCGCGCAGCTGCACCAGCGCGTCTTCGGGAATCGCGAGTCCCAGCTCGCGCTCGGCTTCCATGAGCGCCAACCAGAGCCGGCGCCACAGACCGATGCGGCGCTTCTCGCTCCACAGCGACTGCATCGCCGGGGAGGCGTAGCGGACGGAGAGGGGAGAAACCCAGCTCACACCGTCGCCTTGGGCCGGGCGGTGATCTTGCCCCAGTCCGCGAGGAACTGCGCCAGGCCCTTATCGGTCAGCGGGTGCTGCAACAGCTTCTTCAAGACGTCGGTCGGCAGCGTGCGACGTCGGCGCCGATCATCGCCGCGTCGACCACGTGGCGCGGGTGCCGCAACGAGGCCGCGAGGATCTCGGTGGCGAACTGGTAGTTGTCGAAGATCACCCGCGCTTCGCGGATCACGTCCATGCCGTCCTGGCCCACGTCATCGAGCCGGCCGATGAACGGGCTGACGTACGTGGCGCCGGCCTTCGCCGCGATGAGGCACTGCACACTCGAGAAGCACAGCGTGACGTTGGTGCGGATGCCTTCGCTCGCGAGGCGCCGCACCGCGACCATACCCTGTTCGATCATCGGGATCTTCACGACGATGTTGTCGGCGATCTTAGCCAGCTCGTGGCCCTCGCGTATCATCGCGTCGGCTTCGACGGCGACCACCTCGGCCGAGACCGGCCCTTCGACCAGCGAGCAAATTTCTTTCAGCACGTCGCGCGGATCCAGGTCGCTCGCGACCTTGGCGAGCAGCGACGGATTGGTGGTGATGCCGTCGATCAGCCCGGCCTGGGTGGCCCAGCTGATGTCTTTCAGGTTCGCGGTGTCGAGGAAAAACTTCATGACTCAGGCCTCGGCGTAGAGTTCCGGAGGATAGCGCACCGTCACCAGGTAGAGACCCTGGGGCGGGGCCGGCGGACTAGCCGCCTGATTGTCGGTCGCGGCGAGCAGACGGGGGAAATCCTCGGGGGGGCGCCGACCGAGCGCAATGTCGACCATCGCACCCACGAGGAATCGCACCATGTGGTGCAGAAACCGGTCGGCTTCGATCGTGAACGTCACCCCCGCGCCGTCCGCTCGCGGCGCCCACTCGGCAAGCGCCACGCGGCATCGGTAATCGGAGGCGGCTCCCGCGGCCGCCAGGCCGCGAAAGTCGTGCTCGCCCAAGAGCTGACCGGCCGCGCGCTCCAGCGCTGCGGTCTCGAGCGGCCGACCCAGCGACCACTCGTACGGACGGCGGAATGGCGAGCGGCTGCCGTCGTCCGTGCCGATCACATAGCGATAGCGCCGCGCCGTGGCGCTGCGCCGCGCGTTGAAGCCGGACTGCATCGGCTGCACGCGCTCCACCCAGATGTCGTGCGGCAACAGCGCGTTCAGCGCCCGCCGCAGCTCGCCAGCGTCGCCGTCCCAGCGCGCGCCGGGCGTGAAGCTCACACCCTGGCCCAACGCGTGCACGCCGCTGTCGGTGCGACCCGCTCCGGTGGCGGGCACGTGACTGCCAACCAACCGTTCCAGCACCGCCTCGAACTCGGCTTGCACCGAGCGGCCCACCGGCTGGCGTTGCCAGCCCACGAAATTCGCCCCGTCGTACTGAATCACGGCCAGGTAGGGGCGGTGAGGCACGGGCGAAAGATAACTCGTTGTCGCGTTTGACAAAAGGCGAATCTTCGGGGTAGTTTTGGCCACTCCTGATTCCCTCATGTCCGACGCTGCCGCTCCGCTCCAGCGCGCCATCACCGCGCTCGCCAACCACGAATCCCTGAGCGCAGACCTGGCCGCCGCCGTCTTCGCCGCGGTGATGCGGGGCGAAGCGTCGCCGGTGCAGGTATCGGCCCTGCTGGTGGGGCTGCGGGTGAAGGGCGAGACCCCCGAGGAGGTGGCAGGCGTCGCCCGGGCGCTGCGCGACGCGATGGTGCGGGTCGCCGCCGATCCCGCCCACCTCGTGGATACCTGCGGCACCGGCGGCGGCACGATCTCCACGTTCAACATCTCGACCGCGGCGGCATTCGTGGTCGCGGCGGCGGGGGGCCGCGTCGCGAAGCACGGCAATCGGTCGTTCACGTCGAAGTGCGGCTCGGCCGATGTGCTGGAGGCCCTGGGCGTGAACATCGTGCTCGACGCCGTGACGGCCGCCCGCGCGCTCGATCAGGCGCGCATCACATTTCTGTTCGCGCCGAACTACCACCCCGCGATGAAGCACGTCGGTCCCGTGCGGCGCGAGCTGGGCGTGCCCTCAGTGATGAACCTGGTGGGGCCGCTCGCCAACCCGGCGGGTGTCGAGCGCCAGGTGGTGGGCGTCGCCGACCGCGACCGCGGGCCGCTGCTGGCCGGCGCGCTGCTGCGCCTCGGCGCCGCACACGCCATGGTGGTGCACGGGAGGGCGGGGCTCGACGAGATCTCGCCGCGCGGCATCACCGACGTGTGGGAAGTGCGCGACGGCCGGATGGAATCGTGGCAGCTCGATCCCGCGGCCCTGGGCCTGGAAG
>DATLWA010000179.1:0-3008 GCA_035576905.1 Gemmatimonadales bacterium | reverse complement strand
TGGGCGCCGGTGAAGGAAACGGGCCGGATCGCCTGGTATTTCAACGGCAATTATCCCTGGCTCGGCATGCTGTTTTGCGCGCCGATCATCGGCTTGTGGTACTGGTGTACCGACCAGTACATCGTGCAGCGCGCACTCGCGGCGCCCGACGAGCGCACCGCCCGGCGCGGCAGCATCTTCGCGGCGTACTTGAAGCTCTTTCCGGTGTTCATCTTCATCATCCCGGGCATGATCGGTCTGGCGCTCGCCAAGACCGGCAGCGTGCCGGGACTCGCGAGCATCGTGGATGCGCAGGGCAATGTCATCCCGTTCGCGGCGCAGGCGACGTTCCCCATGATGGTGAAATCCCTGCTGCCCGCGGGCGTGCGGGGCATCGTGGTCGCGGGACTGCTCGCCGCGCTGATGAGCTCCATGGCCGGCGCGTTCAACGCGTCGTCCACGCTGTTCACCATGGACCTCTACACCAAGTTCCGTCCCAACGCGTCGCAGCATCAGCTGGTGTGGGTCGGGCGCGCCGCGACCGCCGTGATGGTGGCGATCTCGTTGCTGTGGATCCCGGTGATCCACGGCGCGCGCGGCCTGTACGACTATCTGCAGGGTGTGCAGGGGTACCTCGCGCCACCGATCTTCACCGTATTCGTCTTCGGCATATTCAACAAGCGGCTCAACACCAAAGGGTGTCTCGCGGCACTCCTCACGGGCTTCGCACTCGGCGTCTTCCGCCTCGTGGTCGACACCCCCGTGAGCCTGCAGCTGGCGGGCTACGAGCACGGCTACACCGCGGGCTCGTTCCTGTGGATCGTCAACAACCTGTACTTCCAGTATTACAGCCTGCTGATCTTCGTCATCTCGGTGGTGGTGATGTTCGCGGTGAGCTACGCGACGGCGGCGCCGGCGCCGGAGCAGCTCGCGGGCCTCACGTACGCGACGGTCGCCGCCGAGGACCGCGCCAAGTCACGCGACAGCTGGTCGCGCCGTGAGGTGGTGCTGTCGGTGGTGGTGGTGCTGCTGATCATCTGCGTGTACCTCTACTTCCGCGGCTGATGCGGCGGCGCGAGTTCGTTGGCTCCACTCTGGCGATTGCGGCGGGCGCCCTCGGCCGCCGTCGCTTCTCGCTCGCCGACTCGCGCATCGAGATCCTGCTCGACGAGCCCGTGGGCACCATCGCGCCCGAGATCTACGGCCACTTCACCGAGCACCTGGGCGGTGTGATCTACGACGGCGTGTGGGTGGGTGAGGGCTCGAGCGTGCCGAATGTCGACGGCGTGCGCAAAGCGCTGGTCGACGCGTTGCAGGCGATCAAGCCCGCGGTGATCCGCTGGCCCGGCGGCTGTTTCGCCGACTCGTACGACTGGCGCGACGGCGTGGGCCCGCGCGAGCACCGCCCGCGCCGCACCAACTTCTGGGCCGACGATCCCCGCTTCAAGGATCTGGGCGACATTCCCGCCAAGTACGACCCCAACCAATTCGGCACCAGCGAATTCCTGCATTTCTGCCGGCTCGCGGGCGCGCAGCCGTATCTCGCCGTCAACCTGCGCTCGCAGCCGGCGCGCGCGTTCATGGAATGGCTGGAGTACTGCAACTCGCCCGCAGGCAGCACCACGTGGGCCGACGCGCGTGCCGCGGCGGGCGACCGCGAGCCGTTCGCGGTGCGGTTCTGGGGCGTGGGCAACGAGTCGTGGGGTTGCGGCGGCAACTTCACGCCGGAGGAGTACGCGGAGGAATTCCGCCGCTTCACCACTTGGGCGGTGCCGCAATACGGCGTGCCCCTGGCGTTCGTCGGATCGGGCCCGAACGGCGGCGATCTGGAGTGGACGCGGCGCGGCTTTACCGCGCTGGCCGAGCGTGGCGGGCTGGACCGGTTGTGGGGCTGGGCGTTACACCACTACTGCAGCGCCGACGGCGCGGGCGCCGACGCGGTGGCCTTCGACGACCGCGGCTGGTACGACCTGCTCGCGAGCGCCGACCGCATGGAGTCCCTGATCACCGCGCACTGGCAGGCGATGCGGCAGTTCGACCGCGAGCACAAGGTCAAGCTCGTGGTGGACGAGTGGGGCGCCTGGCACAAGACCGCGCCGCTCGTGGACCCGAGCCATTTGTTCGAGTCGCAATCGACCATCCGCGACGCGCTCGTCGCCGGGCTCACGCTGGACACGTTCAACCGCCACGCCGACAAAGTGGCGATGGCGAACGTGGCGCAGCTGATCAACTGCATCCACTCGCTGTTCTTCTCGCACGCCGGCCAGTTCGTCACGACGCCGAGCTATCACGTGTTCGCGATGTATGCGGCGCATCAGGGCGCGCAGGCGGTGCGCACCTTGTGGTCTGCGCCGGCGGTCGACAAGCTCTGGGGCTTGAACGGCTCGGCGTCGCGGCGCGGCAAGACCCTGACGCTCACCGTCACGAACCCGTCGCTCGGCGAGCCGCGCGACGCGGAGATCGCGGTGCGGGGCGGCACGGTCACCGCGGCCCGCGCTACGACGCTCGCCGCCAAGAGCGTGCATGACGTGAACAGCTTCGAGCACCCGAACGTCGTTGCGCCCGTGTCGGCCGATGTGACCGCGCGCGGCGCGGTGATCGCCTATCGCTTCGCGCCCGCCGCGGTCACGAAACTCGAGCTGACGCTGGGGTAGAAGGCGTGAGCCCCGGGATACCCAAGGAGACTGCCATGAGTGAGAAAGATCTGTTCATCAAGTCGCTCGAGATGGAATACAAGACCACCCACAAGGTGTTGAAAGCGTATCCCGCGGAGCAGGCGGCCTTCACGCCCCACCCCAAGTGCAAATCGGCGCAGGCCCTCGCCTTCAACTTCATCTTCGAGATGAAGGGCGCCGACATGGCGATCGACGGCGAGATGGATTTCAAGCGGATCCCCAAGCCGCCCGCCACGTTTGCGGAGGTGGTCACCGCCTACGAGCAGGCGCACGCGGCGTTCGTCGCGCACGTCCGGCGGACGCCGGACGCCGAGCTCGACAAGACCGTGAAGTTCATGGTCGGTCCCAAGAAAA
>DATLWA010000178.1:0-12036 GCA_035576905.1 Gemmatimonadales bacterium | reverse complement strand
TGACGCCAGCCCCCGGCGTCGCCGAAAACAGCAAGATGTCGCCCGGCTGCAGCGCCTCCACCACCGGCGTGATGGTGCTGCCCACCCCCGCCTGATCGCGACTGGTGCGCGGCAGCCGGACGCCGTGTTGCCCGTAGGCGTATTGGATCAGGCCGGAGCAATCGAATCCGTTGGCGGCCGTACCGCCCCACTGGTACGGCGTGCCCAGCGCGTCGAGCGCGGTGTGCACGACGTCGGCCGCGCTGCCCCCGATGGTCGCGGGCGCTGCGAGCGGTACGGAGCGGCTCGCCGTGCGGCTGCCGCCGCTCCCGCCGCCGCGCCCCAGACCGATCGTTACGCCCGCCGAAAAGCTGATGCCTCGGCGCGCGTCGGAGCGGGGATGCCAGAACCCGTGCGGGCCGCGGTCTTCCAGGCGATAGCGCGCCTCGGCGCCGATCGCGAAGCGGTCGATCGGCCGCCACTCCACGCCGCCGCCGACGTTCCACTGGGCGGCGATTTCCTGTGTGGTCGTGTCGGTCGACAACCCCATGAGCAGGCCCACCAGCGCATAGGGGCCGAGTGCCGTGCGCCGGCGGAATGCCTGCAGCTCGTAGCCCAGGCCATAAAACGCGCGGCGACGGCCCAGGCTGTCGTTGAGCACCACCGCCGCGACGGGTCCGTGTGTGAGCGCGCCGAACCACGGTTGGCTGCTGCGCACCTCATACGTCGTCGCGTCATTGCCGCCATACCAGCGGCCGTAGTGCGCCTCGACGTCTCGCGTTTGCGCGCGGGCCGCAGGCACCAGGCCGAGCGCGAGCAGCGCGACGACGCTAATCGGCCGCGGCAACTTCGGTGTGTTGCTGTGACGCCCGGGGCGCCATGTGATGGGAGAGGAGATGGGGGACGCGGCGCATGAATCGCACCCAGAGCCAGAGGGTGGTGAACCCCGCGACGGCCGTGACGAGCGCGGCGACGCCCAGCATGGCGGGAGGCGACGTAAAGCGGGCGCCCAGCAGCGCGCCCAGCCACATCCCCAGGTACGACGCGCCCCACGCCAGCGCGGGCGTGGCGAGCCAGCCGACGACGACGACGAGGTGGGCGAGCCAGCGTGGCATTCCCACCGTCGGGGCGCTAGCCCTTACGCGCGATGCCCGCGACTGCGAGCACGGTCAAGGTGAGCGCGTAGACGGCGCCGACCATCACGGGCAGGATCACGGGGCACCCGGCGAGCCGCGCCACGATCGTCACGATCACGGCGCTCGCGATTGGCGGCGTGGCGAGCTGCGCGAACGTGGCGGGACCGCGCGCGGCGCGGGTCGCCGACAGCATGCCGCCCATCCAGGCGACGAACGTCCCGAGCATCCACCAGATCGGCAGATACCACCACGTGGACCCGCCGCCCACCGCGTCCCACGTCCAGGGGTACGCGTGGAACGGCCGCAGGATGACGATGTCGATGGCGGAGAAGACGACGGTCCCGACCAGGCCGACGGCCGCCGCGCCCGCGATGCCCTCGATGCTGCGTGGGGCGGTCCAGCGGGCCGGCAGCAGGCTCACCAGCGGCGCCGCGACGAGCACGACAAGCGCCTGCACCACCTCGCGCGCCACGCCCGGAGCGAGCAGCCGGGAGACCACCAGGAAGACGACCACCACCGCGCCCGTAAAAGCGCCCAACCGGGCGCCGCTGGCGGTGACGTTGCGGAAGTCCGAGCGATCCGTGAGGACGGGTGCCGTGCTGGCCGACATCCTGTTGCGCTCCTCTGAAGAGGGGTGGTGGCGGTAATTTAGCTCAGCCGCCGGAGCGGGCAAACACCACGAGGACCACGAGATCCGTCACCGCCCACGCGCCGAGCGCCCGGTACATCCCCTGTTGATGCTGGGCCGGCGTGTAACGGTCGCGCGCCATCATCCAGGGCACCAGCACCGCCAGCCACGCGGCGAGCGGCAGCAGCAGCCAGAAGGCCGTCACGCGCAGCATCACCGCGGCCCAGGCGAACAACCCGAACGCCAGGATAGTACACCCCAGGGCGACCCAAAGGCTCGCCCGCATGCCCAGAATCAACGCCAGCGTGCGGTCGCCGCGACGGCGGTCTTCATCGAATTGATACAGCTGGGTGAGCGGATACAGCGCGGCAAACAGTGGACAAAACGCCAGCAGCACGAGGCCGTGCCCGACATCGAGCGGCCGCCCCGTCGCCGCCCACCCCGCAAACGGCGTGAGCGTGCCGAAGCCCCACATGTTGATCACCCAATCCACGCCCGCCACCGCCTTGAACCGGAACGGCGGCACCGAATACAGCACCGACAAGAGGAAGCAGATGGCGTACGCGACCTGAAAACCCGGCGGCAGGGCGAGCGCCAGCAGCTGGCCGCCCAGGAGCAGCGCGACGCTGAACGCCAGCAGGTAGCGCGGCAACGGCGGCGGCGCATTGAGGTAACCGATGTCGCCTTCGTCCTTGTCGAACACGCTGTTGATGGCCAGCGTGCCGCCGTTCAGGAAGATCACCCAGATCGCGAGGCCGCCGAGCGCCTGCGACAACCACGCGCCACGCACCACGCCGGTGAAGCCGACCGCCAGCACGTAGCCGAGTAACGTGTGCGCCGCCATGATCGGCCACTCGGCCGGGCGCATGTGCATGATGTAGGAGAAACTCTCGCCGGGGAGGAGCCGGTAGCCCCAGCGGCGCCACGCGTTGAGGGCGCGGGCGTCCGTCACCAGGCGAGCCCGAGCGCCGTCGCCGCGAGGCGCAGGCCCGTCAGCGTCAGATCGGCGTGCACCGCTGTGATCTCACGCGACAGCGGCGCGATCAACCCCGCCAGCCCGCCCGTCGCCACGACCTTGGGAACGTTCTTGGTGGGCCACTCGGCCTTGATGCGCTTCACGAGCCCGTCCACCGCGTCGGCGGTGCCGAGCAGCACGCCCGAGCGGATGCAGTCCTCGGTGCGGCGGCCGATCACGTGCTCAGGAGCCGTGAGCTCGGTCGCGGGCAGCTTGGCGGTGCGGGCGATGAGCGCGTCGGCGGCGGTGCGCACGCCCGGCATGATCACCCCGCCGATGAAGCGGCCGTCGCCGGTGATGCAGTCGAAGGTCGTCGCCGTGCCGAAGTCCACGACGATCGTGTCCTGTTTGAATAAATGCGTGGCGGCGAGCGTGTTGAGGATGCGATCGGCGCCCACCGTCAGCGGCTCGTCGACGTCAAGCTTGATGGGCAACCGCGAGCGTCCGTCCACGATCACCGGCCGGTGCGTGACGGCGAGCTCGACGCCCTCCGACACCGCCTGCGTCACCGGCGGCACGACCGAGGCCACGATGCTGGCGCGCACTTCCTGGGGCGAGTGACCGCGCTGCGTCAGGTAGCTCGTGATGGCCGCGGCCCACTCGTCGGGCGTGCGCGAGGGACCAGTCGTGACGCGCCAGTGCGCTTCGAGCCGGTCTCCCTGGAAGAGACCGAGCTTGGTTTCGCTGTTGTTGATGTTGATGGCGAGGAGCATGGGCGGCCTAAGATAACACTTCAGGCAAGCTCGACGTGGCCCTCGCGCGCGGCCGTCGTGCCGCCCTGCCCTTCTACGAGCAGCGCGCCGTCGGGGCGGACGCCCGCGGCGCGGCCGTAGACGGGCGCGCGCAGCAGCCGGCCGCGCAGCCAGTCGCGCGCCGCGAAGGCCGCGCTCTCCGACTCGGTGAGCACCCCGGCGTGCGTCGTGACCCGCGGCAAGGCGGGCACCAGCCGGTCGAGCACGTCGATGCGCCGCACGTCGGGCACGACCTCGGCCAGCGCCACGGCGGTCCCGCGCACCGCGGGCGGGATGTCGTTCGCGACGTTGATACCCACGCCCACGGCGAGCCATTGCAGCGCATCACCCTGCCAGCGGCCTTCGCACAGAACACCTGCGAGCTTGCGATCCTCGAGCAGCACATCGTTGGGCCACTTGAGCCGCGCCACCGGCCGGCGCGCCAACTCGTCCACCACGTCCGCCACCACCAGGCCGATGCGCAGCGACACGGCGCCCAACTCGGCCCGGGGCGGACGCAGCAGCATGCCGAGCCACACGCCGCCCACCGGCGATTGCCAGGTGCGTCCGTCGCGGCCCCGCCCCGCCGTTTGCTCTTCGGCGAGGACCACGGTGCCGTGCGCCGCACCCTGCGCGCCGAGATCGTGAATCGCATCGAACGTGGAACCGAGCCGCCGGAAGACGCCGGCCTGGGGAACGCCCCAGCGCTGGGCGAGGTGCTTGGCGGGAACGTCGTCGAGCGTCAGCGACGCCACAACGCGAGTGCCAACGTCAACACGCCCACCGCCCAGCAATACGGCGCGAACGCATAGAACCGGCCGCGCTTGAGCAGCGCAACGAGGAAGCGGATCGCCCAGATGCCGCTCGCGAACGCGACCACGAACGCCGTCACGAACGGCACCACCCCGATCGCCGCGAGGCTCGCGGTGGCGTGCCGTCCCTCGAGCAGCGCGGCACCCGCGATCACCGGCACCGCGAGCAGGAAACTGAATTCGGCGGCTGCGGCCGGTCCGAGATTGCGCCACAGCGCCGCCGATACCGTCGAGCCGGAGCGCGAGATCCCCGGGAGGATGGCGACGGCCTGCGCGAAACCGATGGCGAGGGCGTCCGTCGCGCGCGGCTCGGTCACCTGTCCGGCGCGACGCCGCGTGGACCACAGGATCAATCCGGTGACGAGAAAGGCGCACCCCACGAACGCCAGGGAGCTGAACGCCTCCTCGATCCTGCGATGCAGCGCCACGCCCACGATTCCCGCCGGCAGCGTGCCGAGCACCAGCATCCAGAAATACCGCAGGCTGGGCGGATCGCGGCGCGCCACGCCCACGAGAATCGCCCCCAGACGCCGGCCATAGACCACGAGGACGGATCCCAGCGTCGCCACATGCAGCGACACCTCGAAGAACACGCCCGGCATTTTCACGCCGAGCAGATGCTCCACCAGCACGAGGTGCCCCGAGCTCGACACCGGCAGGAATTCGGTGAGCCCCTGGACTAACCCCAGAACCACTCCCTGCCACAGCGTCATGCGATCCTCCCGAGGACCAGGGCGGCGAGCCCCGTGACCATAGCGGCCTTCAAGAGTCTACTCGCGTCCGCAAACCGGCCGCGCCACAGCTGCAGCGCGGCCCACAGGGTGATGAGCTGCGCCACGACCGCGAACGCGAAGTACCACCCCGCGTAGCCCGCGGCCCAGGGCAGCAGCTCGCTCGCCGGGATGAACGCGATCAAGACCCAGCACGCGACGCGCGTCGCCGCGACGGCGCCGAGCGTCACCGGCAACGTGCGGCGTCCGGCAGCACGGTCGCCCGGCTCGTCTGCCAGATCCTTCACGATCTCGCGCCCGACATGCAGCCACGCGGCGAGCGCCCACGGCACGAGGCCGGCCGCGAGGACGCCCAGCGCGAGCGCGCCGTAGAACAGCGGCAGTCCGGCGATGACGGCGACGGCGACGTTCCCCGGCGGCCCGTGCCGTTTGAGCCAGGGCGAATACAGCGCCATCACCGCGAGCGCGCCGAGCCCCACGAGCACCTGGGTGCCGCTGACGAGTCCCGCCAGCGCCAGCCCGAACAACGCGCCGATGAACACGACGCCCTCGGCGGTGTGCCGGGAGAAGCGGCCCGCGGCGACGGGTGCGCCGGGGCGGTTGACGCGATCGGCGGCGACATCGGCGAGATCGTTGAGCGCATTGCCCGCCGCTCCCAATCCGATGCCCGACAGGGCGGCGAAGACCAGCAACTTGGGAAGCGCCAGCGCGCCGAGGGCGATCCAGCCGCCCGCGCACACGCCGGCCGCGGCGATGAGGAGATTGCCCGCGCGCACCAGGCGCAGCAGGTCACGCACCGAGCACTTCCCGGTACAACGCCTCGTACTGCGGGACCACCTTTTCGGTGGTGAAGTCGCCGGCGCGCGCGACGGCGGCCGTCCGCATGCGCTCGAGGCGCTTGGGATCCTTGAGAATGCCGAGCGCGGCCTCGACCATCACGTCCACCGCGCCCGGCTCCGCCAGCACGCCGGTCTCGCCGTCGACCACGACCTCGGGAATGCCGCCGGCGCGGCTGGCGATGACGGGTACGCCGCAGGCCATCGCCTCGAGCGCCGCGAGGCCGAACGACTCGCTCTGGGTCGGCAGCAGAAACAGGTCGGCGCCGCGCAGCACGTCGGCGACGTCTTCCACGCGACCGAGGAAGCGGACATCGCGCGTCAACTTGAGGCGGTCGACCTCGGCTTCGGCGGCGTCGCGGTCGGGCCCGTCGCCCGCCATGACCAGCGTGGCGGGCATCGCCTTGCGCACGCCCGCGAAGATGCGGACGACGTCGAGCACGCGCTTCACCGGACGGAAGTTCGAGATGTGCACCAGGACCTTGTTGCCGGCGGGCGCGAGCGCGCGGCGGCAACGGTCGTCGGTGGCCGGATGGTATTCATCGAGCGAGATGAAATTGGGAATCACCCGCACGTCGCAATTCACGCAGCCGAACGCTCGGTACGTCTCGTCGCGCAGGTATGCGGAGACCGCCGTGACCGCATCCGACCGCTCGATCGAGAACTTGGTGATGCTGTGATAGGAGGGGTCCTGACCCACGAGCGTGATGTCGGTGCCGTGCAGCGTCGTGAGCACCTTCAGATCGCGGTCGTCGGCGAGCATTTGCTTCGCGAGCCACGCCGTGGTCGCGTGCGGGATGGCGTAATGCACGTGCATCAAATCGAGCTGCTCACGCAGCGCCACTTCGTGCTGCTTCACCGCCAGCGCCAGCGCGTAGGGCGACTGCTCGAACAGCGGATAGCTGGCCGTCACCACCTCATGGAACGTGACGCGCTCGGCCAGACCCCGCAGCCGGAACGGACTGGCATACGAAATGAAATGGATGTCGTGGCCGCGGCGCGCGAGCTCGAGCCCCAGCTCGGTCGCGACCGCGCCGGAGCCGCCGTAGGTCGGATAGCAGGTGATGCCGATTCTCATGATTGCGGAGTACTCCGCCAGCGTTCGAGGATGAGTGCGGCCACCCGATCGGGCGTGTCGCTCGCGTCCAGCGTCCAGGTGGACCCTTCTCCTCGCAGTTGGTGCCGGAACCACGTCTCCTGCCGCTTGGCGTACTGGCTCGTCGCCCGGGCGATCGCTTCGCCCAGCAGCGCTTCGGGCAGCCGCCCCGCGAGCATCGCCGCCACTTCGCGGTAACCGATGGCGTCGAACCCCGCGGCGTCCGCCGGCACTCCCCGCTCAAGCATCGCGCGGGTCTCGGCCACGAGGCCTGCGGCGAGCATCCCCGCCACCCGCTCGGCGATGCGGCGGCGCAGGGCTTCCCGCGGCAGCGTGAGGTGAATGTACCACGGCCGCATCACGCCGCTGGCGCGCGCCTCGCGCTGCCACCACGAGAGACTGCGGCCCGTGAGCAGCGCCACCTCGAGCGCCCGCGCCGCGCGCTGGCGGCCGCCGCCCCGATACGCCCGGTCGAGCCGGGCGGCCCAGCGCGCCAGCACGCCGGACTCCAGCGCGCCGGTCCACGCCCGCATCCGCTCCCGTTGCGCCGGGTCGAGCGGCGGCTCGTGAAACAGGCCCTCCGCCAGCGCGCGCACGTAAAACCCCGTTCCACCGACCACCACGGCACGACGGCCGTCACGCCGCGCCTGCTCCAGCCACCCCGCGGCGTCGCGCGCGAACTGCCCCGCGCTGTAGCGCTGGCCGGGCTCGACCACATCGATCCCCAGGTGCGGGACCCGCGCGAGCAGGGCGGCCGTGGGTTTGGCCGTGCCGATGTCGAGACCGCGGTAGACCTGGCGGGCGTCGGCCGAAATGACGGTGATGGGTTGTAACGCCGCCAGCGCGGCGGCCACGGCCGTCTTGCCGACGCCCGTGGGTCCCACGATGACGGGGACCAACGGGCGCTCAGCTGCGCCCAAACCGTCGCTCCAGCTCGGCGCGCGGCAGCTGTACGATGGTGGGCCGCCCGTGCACGTCGTGCGCGGGCAGCGTGGCGGTGAGCAGCCGCACGACCAGCTCCCGCATCTCGTCGGGATCGAGGTGATGACCCGCTTTGATGGCGGCGCGGCAGGCATAGGTCGCGGCGAAGCGCTCGAGGCGATTGGCCCAGCCCCCGAAGCGCCCGCCGGCGAGATCCGACACGAGCTCCTGGAGGCAGCGCGCCGCTTCGAAGCGCGGATGTGGATTGGGCGCCGTCGAGACGATCACACTGCGGCCCGACAACGCCTCGAGCTCGAAGCCAACGCGGCGCAGCAGCTCGCGGTGCTCGTCGATCGCCTCGAGCTCGGGCGGTGAGAAATCCAGCGTGAGCGGCAGCAACAGCCGCTGTGCGGGCGCGCCGTCGCCCTGGAGCTGCTGCAGCACGCCCTCGTACAGCACGCGCTCGTGGGCCGAGTGCTGGTCGACGATCGCCACGCTGGCGTCGGTCTGGAAGAGGATGTAGCTGTCGAACACCTGCAGCAGCTCGGGTCCGCGCGTGGCGCCGGCGGCGCCGCCGTTGCCGGGAAACAATTCCAGCGGCACGCCCCCGGCCAGCTCGCCTCCCAGCCCCGCCCACGGTCCTGCGTCGCCGCCGGCGCCGATCGGTGCGGCGGCCGCGAGCGGCACGAGCGAGCGGCGCACGGCCTCCTGCACCACTTGCTCGACGAAGAACTTGTCGCGGAAGCGCGCTTCGAGTTTCGCCGGGTGCACGTTCACGTCCACCGCGTCGCCCGGCAGATCGAGGAATAACAGGAGCGACGGCCGGTCGCCCGGCGCCACGGTGGAGCGATACCCGGCTTCGGCGGCACGCAGGATGAACGGATCCTTGATCGGCCGGCCGCGCACGAACACGTAGCCCTTGCGGCCGGCGGGCTTCGCCTGCGACGGCCGCTGCGCGAAGCCCGTCACCTCGAGGGCCGCCTCCCGGAACTCGACCGGCAGCAGCGTGTCCGCCAGGTCGCGGCCCCACAGGCCGTGCACGCGATCGATCAGGCGATCCACGCGCGGGACGTCGAGCAGGGCGCGCGCGTCACTCGACAGCGTGAACGCCACGTCGGGCCGCGCCAGCGCCAGGACGGTCAGGGCCTCGACCGCCGCGCGCGTTTCCGTGGCGGGCGCGCGCAGGAACTTGCGGCGCGCGGGCAGATTGAAGAACAGCGCGCGCACGGTCACCGTGGTGCCCTGCCGGCGCACGGCGTCGTCCACCCCTTCCACGGTGCCGCCCGCCACGCGCACACGCGTGCCGGTCTTGCCGTCGGCCGAGGTCTCCAGCTCGAAGCGCGACACCGCCGCGATCGACGGCAGCGCTTCGCCGCGGAATCCGTAGGTCGCGACGCCGATTAGGTCGCTCGCATCCGTGATCTTGCTGGTGGCGTGGCGGGTGAGCGCCAGGCGCGCGTCGTCGCGATCCATGCCGCTGCCGTCGTCGCTCACGCGGATCAGCGTGCGGCCGCCGCCCTCCAGCTCAACGCGCACCTCGCGCGCGCCGGCATCGAGGGCGTTCTCGACCAACTCCTTCACCACCGAAGCCGGCCGCTCGACCACCTCGCCCGCGGCGATCTGATCGGCCACCCGGTCGGCAAGGACCGCGATCTTCGGACTCACAGCCGCGCCACCTCCCTCGCCAAGACCCAGCCCCGCACCCCATCCGAACGCGCCAGCTCCAACCACCGCCCCGCGGCGAACGAGCCGACGATTTCCGCCGCGGCGCCGGGATCGAGCGTCGTCGCGGCATTCGCCGAGCTGTAGGGCGCGGCGCGCACCGGCGTCGCGGGCGCGAGAATGACGGCGACGGGCCGCACGCGCCGCTGCCACTCGCCCACACCCGCCGCCGCCGCCACCAGCGCCGCGCCCGCGAATCCCAGCGCCACCAGCGGCCGCCGCCCGCTCACGGCGACGCCCCAACAGAGGATCCACGGGATGCCGGCAAGCAAGGCCCATTCTCCGGGCGACGCCGGCCCCACCGCGAGCAGCGTCTCGCTCGACGCGTCGGGCGGCGGCAACAGCGCCCGGGCCCGGCGAATCACGCGGTCCCGCGGCGCCAGGCGCGCCGCCAGCGTCCATGCCGCCACGGCCTTGCCGTCGGCGCCCGCCCGATACAGCGCGGCGCCGAGGTTGTACCAGTGCGCGGCGGCGAGCGAGTCCAGAGCCGCGCGGCGCGCGAACGAGTCCGCGGCCGCCCGCAGCGCCCCCGCCTCGTAGAGGCGTTCCGCATCGGGCGCCTGCGCCCGCGCCGCCGCCGTGAGGCCGCACGCCAGCAGCACCAGCAAGGCGCCGCTGCGGCGGCGCCGGGTGGTGCTGCGCTCGGCGCCCAAAACACCCAGCACCTGGTGCAGCTCGGCTTCGAGCTCGGCGGCGTCGCCCACGCCGCGCGGCCCGTAGCGCGACGCGCGCAGGCGGTCGCGCAGTCGCATCACGTGATCCGCGACGGCGCTCTCGATCCCGGCGGCCCGCAGCGCCTGCGCGAGCCCGTCGCCGTCACGCGCCACGGCATCGGGCACGTGGCTCGTCAGCACGCCGTGGAAGTCGCGCTCCAGCCGGCCCAGCCGGCTGAGGTGCGGGCGCGGGGCCGCGGGCGCGGCCGACGGCGGGCGGCGCCGGCGCCGCGCGGCCCAGGCGGCGAGCGGCGGCAGGATGAGAATCGCCAGCCATTCGCCGGGCCCCAGCTCGCGCACCACCGCGTCGCTGAGCGAGTGCGCCGCGCCGCCCTCTAGCGGCGGCAGCGGCCGCGCTGCGCGCGGCTCGTCGCCCGGTGCGACCACGAGCGGGCGCGGCGCCACCCGCGCGAGCTGATACGCGCCCCGCGCCAGATCGTAATAGGAATAGCGCACCTCCGGCAGCGTCGCCGTGCCGGCGGAATCGGGCACGAGCAACCAGCGGAACGTCTTGCCGCCCGCCACGCGACCGCCGCGCGATTCGGGGGCGGCCAACGGCGCTTCCGCATAGGCGCGCAGGCCCAGCGGAAAATGCACCACGGGGTCGGGCCACAACGCGACGTTGCCCGTGCCGCGCACCGTCGCGCGCATCTCGGCCGGCTCACCCACGCGCAACGGCAGCGGGTCGACCGTGACGTCGAGCGCCAGGTCCTCGCCAACCACGCCCTGGTCGTCGCCCTGTTGCCCCGCCGCCGGCAGGGGCAGCACGGCGAGGCGGACGGGGTCGCTCGTCAGCGAGTAGTTCGCTTCGCCGCTGAACAGCGAGAACGCGGTGTGCACGCCGTAGGCAAGCGTGGCCGGCGGCACCGACACTTCCCCCGCGCTCAGCGGAAACACGATCTGGTGCGCCACATACAAATCCATCCAGCGCCCGCGCACGGAGCGCGACAGCGCCACGTCGTCGGGCGTGACCAGCGGATAGGCCCACACGCGATCGGGCGCGCGCAGCGTCAACACGGGCGGCGCCGTGAGCCGCGCGCGCAACTCCCGCGGGAACCACGCCGCGGCCACGACGTCCACCTGCTCGCCCACCGTCACCGTGTCGGACGGCACCACGATCGAGAGCGAGACGCGATCGGGATCGCGCGGCGGCGGCGCCGCGTCGAGCAGCGCCCGCGCGATGGGCGACAGCCCGGCGAGCACGCCCGGCGCGCCGCTGTCGACGGTGACGCCGATCGGATCGGTCGACATCTCGAGCGTGCCCTGGCGGGCGCGGATGCGGCCGATCACCAGCGTCCCGGCGTGATCGGCCCGCAGGCGCAGCTCGCGCGTGGTGGTGCGCAGCGGACCCGCCGCGCCGCTGACGGCGACGTCGGTGACGTCGTGCGAAGCCAGTACGGAGAAACCGTCGAGCGTGGGAAGCTGGAACTGGACCGGGACGGACGAGCGGCTGCGCGCCCGGACCGTGAGCGTCAGCTCTTCGCCCATCGCCACACGCGTGCGGTCGACGCTGGCCGTCACCTGCGGGCGCTGGGTCTGCAGCGCGAGCAACAGCGCGAGGAGCGCGGTCACCAGTCCTTCACTTGCGGCTCGGCGGCGCGCCGCGTGCGGCCCAGGCGGTCGCGCCGCGTGCGCAGCTCTTCCTGCCCGATGGAGCGCAGGATGTCCTCCGCCTGCGCGGAGGATAGCGCCCCGGCCGCGCCGCGGCTGGCGCCG
>DATLWA010000177.1:0-4615 GCA_035576905.1 Gemmatimonadales bacterium | reverse complement strand
GTAGCGCGGCCGCACCCGGGCGTCGAGCGGCGGCGGCCGGTGCGCCGCGGCCGCCAGCAGCTCGAGATTGCGGACTTGGGCGACGCCCGCCGCCGCGGCGAGCGCCGACTGTGACGACAGCGGGTCGGAGGCGTCCACGATCACCTGGACGGACGCCGTCTGGCCGCGCAGCAGCTGCCGCGGAAAGTCGTAGGGGACCACGATGCCGGCCTGGGCGTCGCCGCGTTCGATGGCGGCATCCAAGGCGGGCCGGTCATTCACCCACGCGGTGATGCGGAAATTGCCGGTATTCGCGAACGCCGCGATGATGTCGCGGCTCTCCGGCGTGCGCGACTGGTCCAGCACGACGGTCGGCAGATTGCGGACGTCGGTCTGAATGGCGTAGCCGAAGAGCAGCAGCTGCGCCACCGGCAGGGCGGTCATGATCATCAGGGTCAGCCGGTCGCGCCGCATCTGGATGAATTCTTTGCGGAACAGCGGCCAGAAATGGGGCATCATTTCTCGTCGCGCTCCTGCAGGATGACGTAGGCATCTTCCAGCGTGCGGCCGCCGACTTGCCGGGCGACGTCATGCGGCGTGCCGAGGGCGATCAGGTGTCCTTGGGAGAGCATCGCGAGCCGCCCGCAGCGCTCCGCCTCGTCCATGTAATGGGTCGTCACGATCACCGTCGTGCCGGCCTGCGCCAGCTCCAGGATGGCGCGCCAGAAATTGCGGCGGGCTGCGGGATCGACGCCGGCCGTCGGCTCGTCCAGGAACAGCACGTCCGGCCGGTGCAGCAGAGCGCACGCGAGGGCGAGGCGCTGCTTCCACCCGCCCGACAGCTCGCCCGCCAGCTGGCGGCGGCGCGCCTCGAGTCCCATGAACGCCGTGACCTCGCGCAGGCGCGCGGCGAGCGCCGCGCCCCTGAGCCCGTACACGCCGGCGTAGAACTCCAGGTTCTCGCCGACGGTGAGGTCTTCGTACAGGCCGAAGCGCTGCGACATGTAGCCGATGCGGGATTTCACCTGCTCGGGCGCCGCCGCCACGTCGATGCCTGCGACCCGCGCGCTGCCCGAGGTGGGTTCGAGCAGGCCGCACAACATGCGGATGGTCGTCGTCTTGCCGGAGCCGTTGGGTCCCAGCAAGCCGAACACCTCGCCGCGTCCGATCGTGAGCGACAGGGCGCGCACCGCTACGTGCGTGCCGAAGGTGCGCGTCAGCTCGTGGGTCTCGACCGCCGGCGCGGTCACGGCCGGAGCGGAATGTCGACCGTCACCGGCATGCCAGCCTTGAGACGGCCACCGGCGTCGCCCACCCGCACCTTGATAGCGAACACCAGGTCGGCGCGCTCGCGCTCGGTGAGCGCCGCGCGTGGCGTGAACTCGGCGCGCGACGCGATCTCGCTGATCGTACCCGGAACCGGCTGGGCCAGGCCGTCGACGAGCACCTGCACGGACTGTCCCAACGTGACGCGGGCGACGAGGCGTTCACCCACATACGCGCGGATCCACACGTCGTGCACCACGCCGAGCGTCGCGATCGGCGCGCCGGCGGCCACCGCCTCGCCCGGCTCGGCGACGCGCGTGAGGATCACGCCGTCCGCCGGGGCCAGCACCACCAGCTCGGTGCCGATGGCTTCCGCCGCCGCGACGGCGGCGTCGGCGGCGAGGGAGTCGGCGGACGCTGCGCGCACCGCCTGCAGCCGGGCAGCGGCCGCGGCCGCCGCGCTCTTGAGATTGTCGAACTGTTGGGGCGACACAACGCCTTGTGCCGCGAGCGGAACGGCACGCGCCAGGTCATTCGCGGCGCGCGCACTGTCGGCGAGCGCGGCCTGGACCTCGGCCACGCGCGCGGCGGCGGCCCGCGCCTGAGCCCGGCGCTGAGCGATCAATGCACCGAGGCCCGGTTGCTCGAGGATCGCGACGGTGTCGCCCCGATGCACGCTGTCGCCTTCGTCCTTCACGAGGCGGACCAACCGCCCGCCGGCGAGCGGCGCGAGCCGCACCTCGCGCACTTCCACCGTACCGGCGACCGCCAGACGGTCGCGCGGGCCGCCGCACGAAACCGCAAGCAGCGCGGCCGCGGCGAACCGGAGACGGGCGCTCATCTGGGGCGGCGGCTCAGCGCCGCGGCTTCAGCCAGTTGAGAGGATCGAGCGCGATCGGGAGATCGCCGCCGGTGGGGCCGCGCAACTCGAAGTGCAGGTGTGGACCCTGGTCGCTCGACGCGCCGCCCACATGGCCGATGATCTGGCCGCGCAACACCCGCTGCCCCTTGGCGACCGTCGCGTCCTGCAGATAGGCGTAGATCGTGTAGTACCCGCCGCCGTGGTCGATCCACACCGACGTGAGATACGTCCCGAGTGATCCCGCGAGGGTCACGGTCCCCGAGGCCACCGCCAGCACGGGCGTGCCCACGGGCGCCGCGATGCCGATGCCGTGCCACGGAATGCGCGTGTTGTTGGGTCCCGCCGCCGTGCCGAACTGGTAGACCAGGCGGCCGTCCACCGGCCAGTCGAGCGCGCCGAGGCTCGCGGTCGTGATGGTCGGCGCGCCGGGGGCGGCGCCGCGCGCCGCGGCCTCGCGGCGGGCCCGCTCCAGCGACGCCAGCAGATCGTTCACGCGGCGCTCGTCCTGCTCCAGGCGCGACAGCCGTTCCTGGGCGGCGCGCGCGCTGCGGCGCGTGTCGCGCAGGCTTTGCTGGCGGGTCCGCTCCAGCTGCACGTAGCGATCGAGCTCGTCGGCGCGCTCCTGGCGGCGCCGGCCCAGCTGATCGCGCGCCTCCACCAGCATCTGACGCTCGCGCGCCACCCGATTCCGCAGCTTGAACATGTCGTTGGCGAGCAGGCGGTCCTGCCGGCTCACAAGGTAGAGATACTTGTAGCGCGACAGCAGGTCGCCGAAGCTCTCCGCCGCGAGCAGCACCTGGTAGGAATAGAGCGGGCCGCGCTTGGAGATGTCGACGATGCGGCGCTCGGCCACGGCGCGCTTCTCTTCGAGGGCGTCCTGCGCCAGCAGCAGATCCACCGTGATCTGGTCGATCTGGCCCGAGAGGCCGCCGATCTGGCGGTCCAGCTCGTTCACGATGCGGTTGGTGGTTTCCTTCTGCCGGTCGATGTTGGCGAGCTCGTCGGCGATGCTGTGTACCTGGCTGCGCAGCTGATCCAGCTCCTGTACCACTTCGCTGCGCTGCTGCCGGATCGCCTCGAGGCGGGTCTGGTTGTCGCGCAATTGCTGATCGAGCGTGGGCTTTTGTTGCGCGACCATCGTGCCGGCGACGCAGATCGCCACGACCCCGAGCACCGCGGCCCGTCTCATACGCGTCGCAGGTGCCGCCCGACGCTGGACGCGCTGCCGAGAAGTCCGATCAGCGTTCCGAAGGCGACGATGGCCGCCCCCTCCTGCAGCGTGAAGAACGCACCCTGCAGCAGGAACTTCGTGACGAGCAGGTACGCGCCGTACGACAGCGCCACGGCGATGGCCCCGCCCAGCAATCCCTTGATGGCGCCCTGGAGCAGGAACGGGAGACGGATGAACCAGTCGGTGGCGCCCACGAGGCGCATGATCGCGATCTCGCGGCTGCGCTGCAGCACCGCCATGCGGATCGTCGTGCCGATGATGATGATGGCGACCACGGCGAACGCCCCGCCGACGGCCAGGCCCACCGCCGCCGCGATCTGGCGCAGCCGGTCTAACTTCTCCACCCAATCGCGCCCGTAGCGGACGTCGTCCACGAAGCCGAAGCCGCGCAGCCGGTCGGCCACGGCGTTGACGTTGTCGGCGTCGCGGAAGGCGGGCTTCAGTTTGACTTCGATCGACGCGGGCAGGGGATTGCGCTCCAGCTCGCGCAGCACGTCGCGGAACTCGGTCAGCTCGCTGCGCGCCCGCGCCAGGGCGTCGTCCTCGCTGACGTAAGTGGCGCGCTGCACTTCGGGAAACGCTTCGATGTCTTTGATCGCGAGCGTGCTGGTCTCGACCGGCGTGCCCGGCAGCACGTACGCGACGATCTCCACCCGCTCGGCGAGCTGGTTCAACGCCTGCTGCAGGTTCACCGCCACGAGGCCGAACAGTCCGATGACGAACAGCGAGAACGCGATCGTCGTGACCGACAAGACGGACAAGAGCGGCGCCCGCTTGAACGTGAGGAACGCCTCCCGCAGCGCCAGGTTCACGGCGTCACCGCCTGTCCGCGCGGCTCGTCCACGGCCGAGTCGTAGACCACCGCGCCCTCCTGCAGCTCGATGACCCGATACGGCGCCTGGCGCACCAGATCGAGATCGTGCGTCGCCATCACCACCGCCGTCCCCGACGCGTTGATGTCGCGCAGCAGCTGGAAGACGCCGCGCGTGGCGCGCTCGTCGAGGTTGCCCGAGGGCTCATCGGCCAGGAGCACCGTCGGCTCGTTCACGAGCGCGCGCGCGATCGCCACGCGCTGCTGCTCGCCGCCCGACAGCTCCTTGGGGTAGGCCTGCGCTTTGGCCGCGAGTCCCACCTGTGTGAGCACGCGCATCACCCGCGCGCCGATGCTGCCGCGCCGCGCCCCCGTCACCTCCAGCGCGAACGCCACGTTTTCTTCGGCCGTGCGGTCTTCGAGCAGGCGGAAATCCTGGAACACGATGCCCAGCCGGCGCCGCAAC
>DATLWA010000176.1:0-6685 GCA_035576905.1 Gemmatimonadales bacterium | reverse complement strand
CTGTTCTTCGACGGCGCGGTGCGCCAGGACCAGAACTCGACCTTCGGCGTGAAGTTCGGCAACATCCTGTATCCCAAGCTGGGGAGCTCGTGGGTGATCTCGGAGGAGCCGTTCTTCCCGCAGGTCAAGGCGCTCAACACGCTGCGCTTGCGCGCCTCGTGGGGCCGCTCCGGCGTGCACCCGGGCCCGACCGACGCGCTCCTGTTCTTCAATGCGACGCCCGTCGTCGTGGCCGGCAGTGACGTGACCGGCATTACGATCGGCAACCTGGGCAATCAGAATCTGAAGCCCGAGCGTACCACCGAGGCGGAGGTAGGCTTCGAAGCGGACGCGTTCAATCAGGCGGCGCACATTGACTTCGCCTACTATGCCAAGGCCTCGAGCGACGCGCTCATCGCCCGGGTGCTGGCGCCGTCGCTCGGCGTCAGCACGACGCAGTTCTTGAACCTGGGCAAGGTGAGCAATAAGGGCGTCGAAATCACGGCGACCGCCCGCGCGCTCAGCCGGCCGACACTCGGCATCAACATCACGGCCACCGCGTGGGGCAACCGCAACCGGCTGGTGACGCTGGGCAAGGGCATCAGCCCGATCATCTTCGGGTTGGGCGGCGCCTCGCAGCGCCACACGCCGGGCTACGCGCTCGGCAGCTACTTCATGGTGCCCTATACCTACAAGGACGTAAACGGCGACGGCATCATCGATCTGGGAGAGGTGACGCTCGGCTCGGCTCCCGTATTTCAGGGCCAGCCGTTCCCCGATCACGGCGGCACGCTAGCGCTGGACATGACGGTACGCCAGCACGTGCGCCTGTACGCACTGCTCGACGGGCGGTTCGGCAACAAGTTGTTCAACTCGACCGAGCAGTTCCGCTGCGGCGTGGCCAACTGCAAGGCGATCAATGACAAATCGGCGTCCCTCGCCGACCAGGCGGCCGCCGTCGCCAACTTGAAGGGGACGCAGGCGGGCTACATCGAGGACGGCAGCTTCACCAAGCTGCGCGAGGTGTCGATCACGTATTTCGCACCCGATGCGTGGGCCAAGGCATTCGGGGCCAGCGCGCTCGCCTTCAGCTTTGCGGGCCGCAACCTGGCGACCTGGACCAAGTACAAGGGTGTGGACCCCGAGCTGAACGAGGCTGGGCAGAGCAACTTCACGACAGCCGACTTCCTGACGCAGCCGCCGGTGCGCTATTTCATCGGCCGCGTCAACGTCACCTTCTGAGCGCCGAGGATACGAGCCATGACTCCGACCAAACAGGGCAGTTCCCGGATGAGGCTGGCGCTCAGTCTTGCCGCCGTGCTGGTGGCGAGCGGGTGCCACGTCCTCGATGTGGCCACCCCCGACATCGTGCCGGGTGACAACCTCAACGATCCCAACGCCCTGCCCACGATTCGGGCAGGCGCGATTGGTGACTTCGGAATCGCGTACAGCGGCTCCGGTGCCCAGGGATCGAACGGGACCACCGAAGGCCAGGTGCTGATCAGTGGCATGCTCGGGGACGAGCTGATCAACACCGAGACGTTCCCCGACCGCGTGTTCACCGACGCGCGGCAGCCGCAGCCCGAGAGCGGTACCCTGACCACGATCTTCCGCAACCTGCACCGGGCGCGGCACTCGGCGGAGGGCGCGGCCGCGCGGTTCCGTGCGCTGTCGGACACAACCACGAACGGCGGGCTCAGCGAGATGCTGAGTCTCGCCGGTTACACCTACGTGTTCTTCGCCGAGAACTACTGCTCGGGGGTGCCGGTCAGCACCGTCAACGCCGATGGGTCGTTCTCGTTCGGCGCTCCGCTGACCACCGCGCAGCTGCTCGACACGGCGCTGAACCGGTTCGGTCAAGCGCTGACGGCCGCGAACGCATTAGGGGCGGGAGTAGCGACCAAGGTCTCGTTGCAGTCGCTGGCCCGGGTGGGGATCGGCCGCGCCCTGGTGGACAAGGGCGACTTCACCGGGGGGGACACCGCCGTGGCGGCGGTGCTCACCTCGTTCGCCTACCTGATCCAGCACGACCTCAACACTACGCGCCAGAACGATGGCGTGTACGCCGGGATCCGCCGGTACAAGCGCTACGGCGTGCCCGATCGCGAGGGCCTGTCTGGCCTCCCGTACCGCAGCGTGGTCGACCCCCGGACGCCGTCGTTCCGGCTGTCCGCCACCAACAAGGGCTTCGACGGCGTGACGCCGCAGTTTGACCAGGATCGCTACACCGACGAAAAGGCGTCGGTCACCCTTGCCACAGGCGCGGAAGCACGGCTCATTCAGGCGGAGGCCGCGCTGCACGTTCCCAACGTCGCCGGGATGATGACGATCCTCAACGCGCTCCGGACGGCGCCACCGGCGTACTTCTTGACGGGCAATGGTCCGGGGGTTGCGGGGCCGATCGCGCCGATGGCGGCGATGGGCACTCCGGCCGGTACGGTCGACGGTGCCGACTCGCTGTTCTATGAGCGCGCGCATTGGCTATGGCTCACCGCGCACCGGCTGAGCGACGAGCGGCGACTGGAGCGGCAGTACGCCCGGGCGGATAGCACGGTCTTCCCGCACGGCGCGTACTTCAAGAACGGGTTGTTGTATGGGACGGCGGTGAACCTGCCCATCCCGACCGACGAATTGAACAACCCGAACTTTGCGGCCTGCATCGACCGTTTGCCCTGACCAGGGCGGCGGGTATGGAAGGGACGGCGGGGGAGGGCGCGAGCTCTCCCCCGTCGTGCGTTCAGGAGCCGTTCTTGGTGTGAATCAGGATCACGCCGCTGACGGCGTTTGAGCCATAGTAGGTCGTGCCGTCGATCCCGCCGAGGATCTCGATGCTCGAGAGTGTGCTCGCGGAGATCTGACTCAGTGCCTTGAAGTCCGCCATCTCCGTGCCGTCCACGAAGACGAGCGGCGCATCGCTCAGCAGGATGCTCGAGCGGCCGCGGCGCTCGAGCCCACGCGGCTGCCCGTTGCGGTCTTCGCTGAAGCTGAACTGGGGCGCGAGTCGCTTCAGGACGTCCCAGGCGTTGGACGCGCCGGTGCGGGTGATCTGCTCCTCGGTGAGCACCGTGCGCTCGCCGTGGGCGTCGCTGCTCCTCATGGGGCGCGGGTGGATGCAGCCGGTCAGGAACACCAGCGGGAGCAACGACACGACACGGTGCAGCGCGGTCATGCACGCCTCCGGAAGAGGCCGCTGACGGAAACTGGAGGCCGGCGTGGCGATGGTCAAGCGGACGACATGAGACCCTGACAAAGGCGACGGGCGTCGCCCCCTTTTAGTCTACGATCGCGTCCGGCAGCACGTAATGGAGCGGGTCGACCGGTTTGCCGTTCACCCACACTTCGTAATGCAGGTGCGGTCCCGTCGCGAGACCCGTCGAACCCACCAGGGCGATCTTCTGGCCGCGCTTCACGCGTGTGCCGCGCACCACGAAGATCCGCGAGCAGTGCGCGAACCGCGTCACCAGCCCGTAGCCGTGGTCGATCGTCAGCATGTTGCCGTAGCCGTCTTCCCAGCGCACGTCGGTCACGACGCCCGCGGCCGGGGCTTCGATCGCGGCACCCATCGGCGCGGCGATGTCGATGCCCTCGTGCGGCCGCGCCAGATGCAGGATCGGATGCACGCGCTCGGCCGCGAACGCGCTGGTGAGCCAACCCGTGGTCGGCATGATCGACGGGGTGGCGGCGAAGCGCGTCTGGTGGCTTGCGAGTGAGTCGTACGCCTCGCTCACCGACTTGACCAGGAGATCGGCCCGGCGGATCATCGCGTCCACGTCGACGCGCGCCGCGAGCACCTGCTGTCCCGCGACGCCGCTGGCGGCGAGACTGTCGCGCTCCGGCCAGGCGCCCTGCGGACCGCCGATGCCGGCCTGCTGCACCGACGGATCGTTGGGCGTGAGGCCCGCGAGCAAGCGCAGCTCCTCTTCCTGCTGGCTGAACTTGTTGAGCGTGTCGCGCAGGCCGTCGAGCTTGTCGCGCATGCGGCCGATCTCGGAGGCCAGGAGGCGGTTCTCATGCTCGAGCGCGCGGCTGCGCGTGATGTTCACGCCGCGCGCGATGGCGGCGCTGCCGAGCACCAACACCAGCAGCACCAGCACACTCGAGATGCCGACGACGGCCTTGACGACAGTCTGCGACAATTCCACGGCGCGGGACACACCCGAGCCGTGAGGCACGACCATCACCGTCCAACGCCGCTCCGCCGGTTTACGCATGGGTGGTCAAGATAGACCTCATGTACAAAACCGTCAATGCGCGGGGGCGTGAGCTAAGTCACGCTCGCTCAGGTCGTTGGATTGGCAGGCGGGGGCTTGGGAAACAGCACGCCGGGTTTGGCCACGCGCCACCCCTCGGGCGAAAGGCCGGCGAGGTCCGCGAGGTTCACGTCCCCGTGGGCCTGTGGCGCGCCCAACACGTCCCAGATTGCTTCGGCCTTGGCGGGGACGAAGGGCGCCGCGAGCACGGCGAGCCGCGCCACGGTCCGCGCCAGATTGGCGAGCACGGTGTCCAGCTCGGCATCGCGTTTTTCCTTGGCGAGCTTCCACGGCGCCGTCTCTTCGACGTAGCGATTGGCCGCGGTGGCAAGGGCGATGATCTGCGCCGCGCCCTCCTGCACGCGCGTGGCGTCCATCGCGTCGCGGTACGCGGCGAGCGCCGCCACGGCGGCGCGCTCGAGCGGCGTGTCGTACTTCTTGGGATCGGGCGGGACGACAGCGCCGCGGTAGTTCACGATCATCGTCAGCGCGCGCGACACGAGATTGCCGAGCGTGTCGGCGAGCTCGGACGTGTAGCGCGCGTCGAAGCGCTCCCAGCTGAAATCGCCGTCGCCCTCGAATCCGACTTCCCGCAGCAGGAAGTAGCGCAGCGCGTCGGCGCCGTGCCGCTCGATCGCCTCGCCCAGCGTCACCGCCGTGCCCGCGGTCTTGCTCATCTTGGCGCCGGACCACTGCACGTAACCGTGCGCCCACACGGCGCGCGGCAGCGGCAGGTCGGCGGCGAGCAGCATCGCCGGCCAGATCACGCAGTGGAACCGCGTGATGCCCTTGCCGATCACGTGCAGGTCGGCCGGCCACAGCCGCTCGAACCCCGCGTCGGGGAATCCCGTGGCCGACAGATAATTGATCAGCGCGTCGAACCAGACGTACACCGTCTGCTCGGCATCGCCGGGGAAGGGAATGCCCCACGGCAGCCGCTGGCGCGAGATGGAAATGTCCTGCAGCCCCGCCTCGAGCAGCCGCAGCACTTCGTTGCGCCGGATCTCGGGCTCGACCGCGAACGCGCCCGAGCGGATGCGCTCGAGGACGGCGTCGCGGTAGGCGCTCAGGCGGAAGAAGTGATTGCGCTCCTTCGTCGGGATCAGCTGCAGCGTCGGGTGCTCGATGCAGTGCCCGTCCACGATCTGCGCGCCGGTCTTGAACTCCTCGCAGCCGGTGCAGTACAATCCTTCGTACTCGGCCTCGAACAGGTCGTTGGGGTGGCGCTGCTGGATGCGCTCGAGCAGGGCGGTGACGCTGCGCACGTGGCGCGGCTCCGTGGTGCGGATCCAGTCGTCGTTGCTGCACCGCAGCCGCTTCCAGTATCCCGCGAACACATCCGACATCCGGTCCACCCACGCCTGCGGCGTCACCTGCGCGCGCGCCGCCGCCTGGATCACGGACTGGCTGTGCTCATCCATCCCCATCAGGAAATGGACGTCGTCCTTCTTGAGGCGGCGATAGCGCGCGATGCAGTCGGCCCCGATTTTCTCGAGCGCATGGCCCAAGTGGGGGTCGCCGTTGGAATAATCGATCGCGGTGGTGAGGTAGAACTTAGGCACCGGCGCCGGGGCCTCCACGGCCGCGCCGCCGCCGGCGTCGCGGGCGCTCGGGCGCTTCGCCGGCCGGCGCCGGTGCCGCGGGCGCCGCCGCCGGTAGTGTGGATTCGGCCGTCACGAGCAGCGCCCCCGCCTGTTCCACGTCCGCCTTGAGATCGGCGAGCTCCGCCACGCGCGTGCTGCCGTCCTCCGCCCGCAGCGTGACGCGGTCGCGGAAGATGTCCACGGCCAGCACCTTCTCGAGCCCGGCGCGCGTGCGCAGCACTTTGCCCTCCTTGGGGAAGCGCTTGCGGCTCTCGACGTAGAACTCGTGCTCGAAGCGCAGGCAACAGAGCAGCCGGCCGCACGGGCCCGAGATCTGCGACGGATTGAGCGACAAATGCTGGTCCTTGGCCAGCGACAGACCCACGGGCAAGAGCTCCGGCAGCCAGCCGGCGGAGCAGTACTGCCGGCCGCAGCGTCCCACGCCGTCGAGGCGCCGGGCTTCATCGCGCGCGCCGATCTGGCGCAGATCGATCCGCGTCCGGAACATCGCCGCCAGATCGCGCACCAGGGCGCGGAAATCGACGCGGTGTTCCGCGGTGAAATACACCGTCAGCTTGCGGCGGTCCCACTGCCATTCGGCGTCGGAGGGCTTCATCTCGAGGCCGTGGTGCGTCACGCGCTCGCGCACTTTCTTGCGGACGTCGTCCTCGTCGTGCCGCAGCTCCTCGGCCCGCCGCACGTCGTCGGCGGAGGCGCGCCGCAGCACGCGGTGGGTCACGGCCGGATGGCCATCCCCGCCCAGGGCGCAGTTGCCGCAGCGGGTGCACTTCTTTTCAGCCAGCTCCCCGTACGCCGACACCCGCCCCAGGTCCTCCCCGCGCTCGACCTCGACGATGACGGCATCGTGGAGGG
>DATLWA010000175.1:0-2915 GCA_035576905.1 Gemmatimonadales bacterium | reverse complement strand
CTGGCTCGCGGGCACCACGTGGCACGGCAAGGGTGCCATGCGGGTGTCGGTGTGCAATTGGTCCACGACGGCGGCCGATATTGACCGCTCGGCCGATGCTATTCTTGCGGCAAGTCGCGCCGAATCCCCTCGGCCACGCGGTCGGCCAGGGCCATGATCGTCACATAAGGATTGATCTCGAGCGAGTCGGGGAAGAGACTCGCGTCGGCGACGCGCAGCCACGGGATGCCGTGCACCCGGCCCCAGGAGTCCGTCACCGAGTCGACCGCCCCGGTGCCCATGCCGCAGCCTCCCATCAGGTGCGCCGCCGAGACGGTCACGCGTCCCTCTTGCCAATGCCGCCGCGTAATCAGGTCGTCGAGGCGCGCGGCGTCGCCCGCCGCGATCAGCGGCGGATCGGCGAACGGCGCCTGCACGCGCGCGGCGCCCGCCGCAAAGAAGATCTTGGCCGAGGCTTTCGCCCCCGCCACCAGCCCGCCGATCGTTTCCTCGGTGAAGCGGTAGTGCACGACCGGCGCGCCGCCGCGATCGACGGCGACGCGGTTGCCGGGCGTGGCGCGGTCGCACGCCAGCACCAGAATCATCTGCAGCCGCGGGAAAGCGCGCATCAGCGTACGATGTGACTCGCCGAACCCCGTCAGGCTTTTCGATGTGGTGAACGGGAAATACATGCACGTCTCGAGCACGAAACGCTCCGGCACCGCGCGATCCACGAAATAGCTCTTGGGATGCCCGACGTCGTTGGTGATGGGCCCCGGATGCTCCGCCACGAGGATCAAAGCGGGGTGGCACGTGAAGCCCGCGCCCAGGCGCGGCAGCGGCTGCGGCAGGCGCGACCGCAGCAACAGAGCGGGTGAGCCCACGGCGCCAGCCGCGCTGACCACGATGCGCGCCCGCACGCGGTGCTCGCCCACCGGCCACTCCGATGGTGCGCCCTTGCCCCCAGCGGGCGCGGCGTGCACCCGCACCACCACCGTGCGATCCCGTTCGATCCGCAGCGCCTCGGCGCGCGTGACGACGTCGACGCCCGACCGTTCGGCGGCCGGCAGCTGCACGCGGTTCGTGCCCTGCTTCGCCTGATTGGGGCAACCCAGATTGCACAGCGAGGACCCGCGGCAGCCTTTCACGTTCACCGGGAACTGCTCGACGTGGTAGCCGGCTTTGCGGCCACCGGCGACGAACAACCGGTTGTTGTCGTTGATCTCCTCGGCCGGGAGCAGGTGCACGTTGTTCTCGTCGAGCTAGCGCCGCGAACGGGCGAGCAGGTCGGCGTGGGTGATCCCCGGGACCCGCCAACCGGTGATCACGCGCTCCGGTGCCGTGAGTGACGTCCCGGTATAGACGACCGTGGACCCGCCGTACGCGTTCGCGAACGCGAGCGTCATGGTGCCCTGCGCGGTGAGGAAGCCGCCGCCGTCGCGGTACAGGACGGAGGCCATTTCGAACTCGCGGCCGGTGAACTCGTCGTCGCGGAACCGCGGCCCCTGCTCGAGCACCAGCACTCGCAAGCCGCCTGACACCAGCGGCGCCAGCGCCGCGGCGACGGTGCCGCCGCCCGCGCCCGAGCCGATGATCACGACATCGTAGGCGTGCTCGGTCATTTCCGGACCGTCCACCCACGCGGGTCGCCGCGGTAGCCGATCTCGGCGGCCGCGGCGGTGCGCGCGTAGTAACCGAGCAAGGCCAGCGTCCGTAGGCCCCAGATCCCGCGGCGCAGCAGCAGCAGCGGGGCGCGTTCGAGTGTCGCCAGCACCCGCGCGCGATCGGCAGGTTCGAGTGTCGTGAACGGCCGTCCGTACCGCAGGACGGGCAGCCATTGCAGCATGCCGAGCAGCGCACCGAGTTGGCGCCGCAAAGCAGGCGGTCGCTGCGCCAATTGTCCTGAGATGATCGTGTCGATCTCCGTCCAGGCGGCCGCGTCGAGCGAGGCCGCGTCGGGGACGACGGTCGTGACGACGGCGCGAAGGATCGGGGTCACGAGCGGAACCTAGAGCGCGGCGGCAGCGGCGGCAAATGCGCTTCCTGAAGCAACCCTCCGGTCTTCTTCATTCGTCCGACCAGGAACGGCGTGCTACGTTGCACGCACGGCCGTCATTCACGCAACGGGGAGATTACATGCTCAAGGGAATCGGAATCGCGGGCTTAGCGGCGGCGCTCGCCGCCTGCGCCGCACCGTCGCCGCCGGTACCGGTCGTCGGCGCGCCGTCGGACGTCGCCCGGCTCGCGGGGGAATGGGAGGGTCAATACTCGAGCGTCGAAACCGGCCGCAGCGGCAGCATCTTCTTTCACATCGTGGCGGGCACGGACTCTTCGCACGGCGACGTGTTGATGGACCCGACGGTGATCGGTTTGCGCCGCGCCGCGGGCGATCCCTCGGCGGTCGGCCAGCCCGCCGTGCGCCCGGGCCAGGCCATCGGCATCACGTTCGTGCGGGTGGCGGGCGGCCGCATCAGCGGCCGGCTCGATCCCTACACCGACCCTGACTGCAGCTGCCCGTTGTATACGACCTTCGATGGTGCCCTCAAAGGCGACACCCTCGCAGGTAGCTACTCCTCGCATCACGAGACCGGCGGCTACACGCAGCACGGCGAGTGGCGCGTGGTGCGCAAGAAGGCGTAGGGCTCAGCCCGCGGCCTCCTGTTTCAGCAGCGCGCGTTTGCGCTCGACGCCCCAGCGATAACCGCCGAGCGCGCCGTCGGTGCGCACCACGCGATGGCAGGGGATGACGACGGCCGCCGGGTTCGTGGCGCAGGCCTGCGCCACGGCCCGCGTGGCTTGGGGCCGGCCGATGCGGCGCGCGATGTCGGCGTAGGATCGCGTCTCGCCGTAGGGAATCTTCTGCAGCTCCTCCCATACGCGACGCTGAAACGCCGTCGCCTGCACGTCGAGCGGCACGTCGAGCTGCGGCGCGCGGC
>DATLWA010000174.1:0-8169 GCA_035576905.1 Gemmatimonadales bacterium | reverse complement strand
GTCGTTGCGGGGACGCTTACCGTGCCGTGCGCGTCCGTCACCGTCAGCGTGACCGTGTACGTGCCGACGGCGGCGTAGGTGTGGCTCGGCGAGAGTCCGGTTCCGGTGGTGCCGTCGCCGAACGTCCAGGCGTAGGTGAGCGGGGTGTAGCCCTCGGGGCTGAACGAGGCACTGCCGTCGAACGTGATCGAACCCTCGCCGCTGTACGGGCCGCTGGGATTGGCGACGGGAACCGGCGCGGCGTGACACGTGCCGGAGCCGCTGTCAGTGAACTTGCCGGACGCGGGCACGAACTGCCACGCGTAGCGCAGCGAGTCGAGCGTGAGCTTCAGGACGCCATAGATCTGGCCGCGCACTTCGCTGTTGGGGGCCGTCGGGCCGAACGCCCACGTGCCGAGGCCGCCCGTGCCGACGATGAACTCGCGAATGCCGAAGAGCGAGTCGGCACCGGCGTCGGGGCGCTGCGGCGCGAAGCGCTCGTAGTTGCGGGTGTGGGAATTCAGGACGATCTCGGCGCCGGCCGCGTACAGATCGTCCCACAACGGCTTCACCGACGAGCGGGTGTTCGCCGTCGCACCCGAATAGAACAGGGGCAGATGCCAGTAGGCGAGCGTGCACTGTTGCGGATTGGCGGCGAGGTCCGTCTTGAGCCACTGCTCCTGGGCCGAGCCCGCAGCCATCGAGACTTGGCTGTTCAACACCACGATGTGCCAAGTCCCAAGCGAGTAGCTGTAGTAACCCTTGGTCGGGTCGCCCGCCGCCGCGCCGAAGTAGCCGAAGTAGCCGGGCGCCCCAGCCGTCGTGTATTCGAGGTCTCCCGGCGCGGGATACGTGCGCGCCTTCTGGCGGCCCCACGTCGGGTCGTAGCAGTTGGTGTAATCGGTGCTCGCCCCGCTCGGCGCCGCGTTGTCTCCGGTCGTGAACACCGTGCCGGCGATGGTGTCGAGCAGCTTCGCCGTTTGGGTGTCGTTGTGGTGCGAGCAGGAGGAGATGTCGCCCGCACCCACCAGCGTCACGGCGGCGGGTGACGCCACCACGCTCGCGACCGGGGGCCGTAGCTCGGTGGGCGCCCGCGCCCCCTCGTCGTTGCGGCAGGTGGCGACGGCGAGCACGAGGATCGCCGTGATGAACGGGGCGAGCCCGAGTCGAGCGGAACGGGTGTTTGGCATGACGCCTCGGGTAAGCAGGAGCTGTGCCCTCAGGGCACGTGCTAAACGTTTACCGGACACTGTGTTACGCATTGGCGTAGTGGTAGCGCTCGGGGTCTTGTCGCAAGTTTGCCACAGCTACGTCGTGACCGCGGTACGGCGCGTTTCGGCGGCCAGCAAGCGCTGTGCTGCGGCCATTTCCGCGGGTTCGGGAAAGTGCCGCCGGCCACACAGCGCGGTGCCCAGCACCCACAGGGTGCGCGCGATAACGCGCAGATCGTAGCCCAGCGATGCCCGCTGCACGTAGACAAGATCCAAGGCCAGCTTGATCGGCAGCAGCTGCGAGACGTAGGCCGCCTCGGGGTCGCCGTGCAGGGTCGCCTCGCCGTGCGTGTAGCTGTAAATGCTGCCGGGGCTCGAGAGGCCCGGTCGCACGGTCAACGTTGCGCGGCCCAGCGAACCGTAGTGGCGGTTGGCGATTCCGACGTCCTCGGGACGCGGTCCCACGATCGCCATGTCGCCGCGCAGCACGTTGAAGAGCTGTGGCAGCTCGTCGAACTTCGTCCGCCGCAACAGGGCGCCAAAGGGGAACACGCGGGCATCGGCCACGCCCGTGATGACCGGGCCCACGGCGGAGCGGACATGCATCGTGCGCAGCTTGTACATCACGAACGGCCGCCCACCGCGTCCCACGCGTTGGGTGGCATAGAAGATTGGCCCGGGGCTGGCGCGGCGAATGCCGAGGGCGGCGGCGGCCAGGAGCGGCGCCGTCGCGATCAGCCCCAGTGTGGCGAGCAACGCATCGAGCGCACGGCGCAGCGCCGCGCTCACGGAGCCGCTCCCGAACTCACGCCGAGCGATGGGTACGGGTATGGCCATGGGCGTGCGCCAACGCGGGTACAGGTGGATCGAGCCGGACCGCGGGCACGGCGCCCGCATAGCGCCGTGTGGCGTGCTCCATGGCCCAGGGAAAGAGGTAGCGGAACAGGCGCTCGCGACCGGCGAAGTTCAGGAGGCGCTGCGCACCCGAGCGTAGCCACCAAAGTCGTCGCGGCGCGACGTGGGCGAGTCGTTCGAGAAATTGCGCTGCCGCCCGGCTGGGCGCGTACCACAAGCCGGCGCTGGTGACCGCCGGATCCGGCGGCGTCATACCGCGCTCGCGCCAGTCAGCGAGGTGCGCTTCCAGCCATGCGCGGTAGTCGGCCTGCGAGGCCGGCGACAGCAACTGGTCGTTCGTGAAGAACAGCACGGAAGCCGTCTTCTTCCACTGTCCGAACGCCCGTCGGGGGATGCCGGCTTCCTCGAGCACCCGCTGGCAGATGGGTCTGCTGTAGCGGCCACCGGTATGCCACCGCGCCATCTCGGGCGATCGGCTGATCGCGGTGATTTCCGCGGCGCGCCGCACACCGGCGAAGGGCAGCGGGCAATGCAAGAAGCCCGCCCACAGACGATACTCTGAGAGCGACAGGCCCGATTGGTCGCCCCGGGCCAGGTCCGCCGCCGCCGGATGGGGCCGGCGGTCCCAGATCCGGTCGCCGTGAAAACCCGTCAGCAATACGCGGCCGGCGAGGTCGGCCTCCGCTGCACGGAAGTAGACGTCCTCACCCTTGGCGTCGGCCGCGACGAAGGGCACCTCGGACAAGGTGCCGGCGCGCCAGGACTCGCGTGACAGAATGCTGAGACGGATGCCGAGCGTATCGGCGATGACCTCGCCGCTGTCACGATCGCCACTCGAGGCCCGTCCGAACGAAATGGCTTCGACGAGCCCATGGGGGCGGGCGAGTGTGGCGGCGGTGGCCGAGTCGTATCCGGACGAGATCGTGCCCAACCAGCGGAGCGGGCGCGTCCGTTCCGGCGCGCCCATGTTCTCGCTCAGCAGCGCCAGCGTGCGTGAGAGGAAGTCGCGATAGCGTTGGAAGGTCGGGAACGCGACGTCGGCCGTAGGCTTCGGCACCTCCCGGAGGCGGGACCCGTCCCACGCGAGGTTGTTGAAGTAGGTGAGCCGCACGGGGCCGGCGGACGTGACCAGCGTGCGCACGTATCGGGCCAAGCCGCGACTGATCGACTTGAAGTCGGTAAAGTAGGCGGCGTACGTCGGATCGAGGCTGCCGCCGGTCGCGGCCAGCAGACACGGGAAGGAATTCGAGACGAACGTCCACTCACCGGTCTCGATTGAGTGGAGGCGTTCGACGGTCGATCCCGACGTCACGAACGTCACGGTGTCGCGCCGCACACGAGCCCCCGAACCGAACACCAGATCGGTGCGGTCGAAGTCGCCGGCGGCGAAGGGCGCATCCCAGACGGCCTCGCAGAACCAGTCCGCGCCGACGTGCACGCCCGTCCCGTGCATCACCTCGAGCGCAGCATCGCGACGGCGGCAACGCACCAGCCACGCGAGTGGCGGCCAATGAGCGATCGGTGTGTAATGGAAGCGCATACGGGACGCCTAAGGCGCCTCGAGCGCGGCCGCAAGCTGCCGACTGACGCGGTGGCAGGCCCAGCCGAACATCCGGTACGCCAGGTCCATCGGCGCGCCGATCAGGACAGCGGGCGTCTTGGGTGGCGCCGCGGCGAACAGCAGTCGGCGCGCCGTGTGGTAGCCCCGGAAACACCAGAACGCGGCTTGGTTGGCGAGCGCGTGGAGGTGGACGCGGGCCGGACCCCAGCCTACCTCTTGTCGCAGCGCGGCGAAGAATTCGCGCCGCAGGTGCGGATTCGCCGGGAACATCCGCGTGTTGACGACGGCCTTCTTGCGCTGCGCGAACAAGTGCGCCGGTACGCCCGCTTCCGCGAGCACGCGGCGTGGAATGGGCCGATCGTACGTCCCGCCCACGCGCCACGGCGCCATCTCGGTCGAGCCGTTCAGGGTGGTGATGTCGGCGATGCCGCGGGCGAGCAACGCGGGGACCGCGACGCAGGTGAAGCCGCTCTTGAGCTCGATCTCCGACAGCATCAAGGCCGTGGTGTCGCCCCGCACGATGCCGCGGCTACCGTAGCCGCGCTCCTTGGGGTCCATGTCCCACACCTCGTCGCCGAGGAATCCGGTGAACACGACCGCGGGCCGGCCGCTCGCCTCGATGTGACGGGTGAGTGAGTGCAGCACCACCATGGCGGGCGCGCAGCCCGGCGCTAGGAAATACGCTTCGTCCTCGCCGGCGCCCGCAGCGCCCGCATCGAGGTACATGGTGCGGATCCCCAGGCGGCGTGCGATCGGCGTGGCGTCGTCGACGGCGGCGCGCCGGCTGAGCCAGCGCGGCACGTGCGAGTTGGACCGGCGGGCGGTGAAACACGCCTCGAGTCCCAGGTCTTTCACCAGGACGGCGCTGGCCGCCGAGTCGTAGCCGGCCGACATGGCGATGTAGGCGGACATCGGAAAGCGTCGCTCGCGGCTGGCGTAGTTGCGACGCAAGCGGTCAAGTGTCGCCGTGACCAGCTCGCGGTAGCGTTCGAACGACGGGATGACCGGCGTCGCGCGCAGGGACGCAAAGCTCGTGGTGCCGTCGCGCAGCACCAACGTCTCACCCGAGACCTGATGGAACGCGGCGATCTCCGGATGCAGCACGCGAAACGCCTTGTCGTAGCGCCCCTCGCCCGCGCGAATGGCGTACGTCTCGCGGCGGTAGTCGTGGGCCGGGTCGAGGCGTGCTCCCGTGAAGCCGAGCAGCAGCGCCAGGCTGTTCGAGACGATGGTGCGACCGCGGTGCGTGCAGGACACGACGCGGTTGAGGAGCGCGCTGGCCGGTGCCGCGTACAGGGTCTCGCCGCAGACGCGCAACCCGGTTCCGAAGAAGTGGTCGCTCGCGTGGAAATTGCCTTCGCGGAACTCGTCGTCCCAGGTCCCCGCCACCAACCACTCGTCCCGGCACTCGACGGCCGCTCCGTGGTAGACGGCCACCGTGCCGCCCGCGGCGGGCACCACCGCGACCCAGGCGAGCGGCGGCAGGCCGGGCAGCGCGCGGCAGTGCAGGGACAGCGCTGCGCTCATCGCCGGTGGATGCGCACGATGTCACGCACCGCGTCGATCACGTCCGTCACGTCGTCCTCGGAGAGCCGGGCGTGGAGCGGCAGGCTGAGCATGCGCTCGTAGTTCTCCAGCGCGACCGGGAAGCTGGTCGGCTTCCAGCCGTACTTGTTGCGGTAGAACGGATGCAGGTGGATCGGGATGAAGTGGACGGACGTGCCGATGTTGCGCGCGGTGAGCTCGTCGATCACCTCGTCGCGGCTGATCCGCAGCACCTCCGGCCGCAACCGCAGCACATACAGGTGCCACGCGTGCTCCACTTCGGCGCGCTCCACCGGCAGCTCGAGCGCATCCTCGTCGCGGAACGCTTCATGGTAGCGGCGCACCACCTCGCGGCGCCGCTCCTGGAACGCCGCCAGTTTCTTGAGCTGGCAGAGGCCCAGCGCCGCCTGAATGTCGGTCATGTTGTACTTGAAGCCGGGTGCCAGGACTTCGTAGCGCCAGTTGCCGCCCTTGCCGTAGCGCTTCCACGCGTCGCGACTCATGCCGTGCAGGCTCAGCACCCGGGCACGGTCGAGGAACTGCGGCGCGCCGGTCAGCATGCCGCCCTCGGCCGTCGTCATGTTCTTGGTGGCGTAGAAGCTGAACGACACGGGATTGGGTCCCGAGCCGATGAGCCGCCCGCGGTAGCGTGCGGGGAGGGCGTGCGCCGCGTCCTCGACGACGTGGAGCCCTCGTGCCAGGGCGATGCCCGAGACCGCGTCGAGGTCGGCCGGATGGCCGGCATAATGCACGGGCAGAATGGCGCGCGTGCGCGGCGTCACCGCGGCGGCGACGGCGGCGGGGTCGAGGTTCAGGGTGTCCGGCTCGACGTCCACCAGCACGGGCCGGGCGCCCACGTGCTCGATCACGTTCACGGAGGCGGTGAACGTGAGCGGCGTGGTGATCACCTCGTCGCCCTTGCCGATGCCCAGGGCGGCCAGGGCCGTGTGCAGTCCAGCCGTGCAAGAGTTGAGGGCGAGCGCGGCGGGCGCGTTGAGGTAGGCCGCGAACTCGGACTCGAACCGTTGCGTCTTGGGGCCGGTCGTGATCCAATCGGAGCGCAGCGTGTCCACGACTTCGAGGATCTCTTCCTCCCCGATGACCGGTGGAGCGAAGGCCAAGAAGCTGCTGCGACGGGCGGGAATGGGCGTTGCCGACATGGCGCTCCGGATCAGGCGGTGGCGGGCTCGACGATGCGAATCGCCGGACCGGGACGTAGCGGTGCGGGGAACGGGATCACAGGCTTTGCAGCGTGGCCGGCCCAGGGGCCGTACTCGGGCACGAGCGTCGACACCGCGCGCATCATGTCGGCGTGATCACCCCGCGCCAGCACGTGGAGCAGCTGCTCGAGACCGCGTTCGACCTCCGGGCCGTTGGCGCCGTTGCGCTCCACGACGCGGATCTTGTCGACGGAGGTGGACACGGTGTCCTCAGTGCCACCCACGAGCTCCTCATCCAGCTTCTCGCCGGGGCGCAGGCCCGTGAACTCGATCTTGATGTCCTGGTGGGGCGTGAAGCCCGAGAGCCGGATCAGCTGCTCGGCGAGATCGAGGATGCGGACCGGGCGGCCCATTTCGAGAATGGACACGCGGCGCGCGGCCTCGGGGAGCGCGGCGGCTGCGAGCACCAGCTGCACGGCCTCCGGGATGGTCATGAAGTAGCGCGTCACGTCCCGATGGGTCACCTGCACCGGACCGCCCGCGGCGATCTGGCGCTTGAACAACGGGACGACACTGCCGTCCGAGCCCAGCACGTTGCCGAAGCGCACGGCGCGGAAGTCGGTATCGGCGTCGACCAGGACGGGCAGCTCGAGCGCGATACGCTCGGCGATGCGCTTGGTGGCTCCGAGCATGCTCGAGGGGTTCACGGCCTTGTCGGTCGAAATGAGCACGAACTTCCGGACACCATGGAGCGCGGCGCACATGGCGACCCGCAGCGTGCCGAAGACGTTGTTCCAGACCGCTTCGACCGCGTTGGCCTCGAGCAGCGGCACGTGCTTGTACGCCGCGGCGTGAAAGACGTAGTCGGGGCTGTGCAGGCGGAATACCTGGTCCAGCCGCTCCGGGTTCGTAATGCTGCCCATGAACGGGATCACCTCGACGTCGGGATGCGCCTGAGACACCTCGAGGTGAATGAAGTAGAGCGGGCTCTCGGCGCGGTCGAGAATGACGAGGCGGGCGGGGTGGTACGACGCGATCTGCCGGCACAGCTCGGCCCCGATCGAGCCGGCGCCGCCCGTCACCAGAATCGACTTTCCGGCGAGGTCGCGCTGTACGTCCATGAGATTGAGGTGCACGGGCTCGCGGCCGAGCAGGTCTTCGATTTGCACGTCGCGCAGTTGGCCGATCTCGCGGCCGCTCAGCAGCTCGGGCAGCGAGGGGATGATCTTGTACTCGATCTGCGTCTCGCGGCACCGCTCCACCACCTGACGTGTCTGCTCCGCCGTCGCTGATGGCATGGCGATGACCAGCAAGCCCACGTCGTACCGCGCAGCCAGGGCGGTGAGGCGGTCCGTGCCGCCCAGCACGCGCACGCCGTGCAGTGTGCGGCCATGGGTGTCGCGATTGTCGTCGATCAGTCCGACGACGTCCATCGGGCCGCGGGAGTCATGCAACACCTGACGCACCAGCTGTTCGGCGGCCTCTCCCGCACCGATAATGAAGGTGCGCTTCCCGCGGGCGCGGCTGCGAGCGAGCTGCGCTTCGAGGAGCACGCGCGCCGCGAAGCGGATCCCGCCGGCCACGAAGATCGTCAGAATCCAGTCCAGCAGCAGGACGGAGCGTGGCATCCCGCGCAGCCCGCCGGTCAAGAGCAGGCCGGTCACGAACAGCGCCGAGCTGAGTGACACGGCGCCCAGCAGGTCGAGCAGGTCGCGGAGGCTGACGTGCTTCCAATAGCCGCGGTACAAACCGAACAACTGGAACACCCCCACCCGCAGCGCGAACACGTAGGGCAGCGTCGCCCAGAAACGCGCTACCTCGAGCGACGGCACCCGGAAGTCGAACCGGACGGCGAACG
>DATLWA010000173.1:0-2975 GCA_035576905.1 Gemmatimonadales bacterium | reverse complement strand
CCCGGCGTGGGCGGCGTGTCTTTCCGGACGACGGCGGCGACGGCGCCGCGCTCCTTGGCCTGCGCGAGGAAGTCGTGCGCGTCGAAGCGCTCGCCTTTGAGCGCCACGAACAGCGCGCCCGGCTTGATCTCCCGCGTGTCGGTAGAGACGCTGGTGCACTGCACGGCGCCGGGCGCCGGCACGCCGAGCGCCGCGGCGATTGCCGCCTCGCTCCAGACGAAGGCGGGCGCGCTCACTCGGCACCCAGGTCGCGCACGATTTCGCGCTCATCGAATGGCTGCTTCACGGTGCCCACGACCTGATAGGTCTCGTGGCCCTTGCCCGCAAGCAGGATCGTGTCGCCGGACCGCGCCAGCTCGAGCGCGAGCGCGATCGCCTTGCGGCGGTCGACTTCGCGGCGGTGCGGCTTACCCTGCATCCCCTGCTCCACGTCGTCGAGGATTCTGGCAGGATCCTCGGTGCGCGGGTTGTCGGACGTGGCGATCGCGATGTCCGCGAGGCGCGCCACCGCGGCCCCCATGGGCGCGCGTTTGCCGCGGTCGCGGTCGCCGCCCGCGCCGAAGACGGCGATGACGCGCCCCGGCGTCAGCGGCCGCACCGCCTCGAGGGCGCGCTCCAGCGCGTCGGGCGTGTGCGCGTAGTCGCGCAGGATCGCGACGGGCCGGGTGGCGATGCGCTCCATGCGGCCCGGCACCTGCGGCGCGCTCGCGAGCCGCTCCGCCACGGCGGCGGGCGTCATCCCCTCGCTGACCGCGGCGGCCGCGACACCCAGCGCGTTGGCGACGTTGAACCGTCCCAGCAGCGGCAGCCGTACCCGCGCCGTGCCCGCCGGCGTCACCAGCTCGAAGCGCGCGCCGCTCGCGTCGAGCATCACATCGCGCGCGCGCACGTCGCCCGCCTGCTCGCCGAACGTGACGCGGCGGTGGCCGTCCGGCAGCGCCTGCCACGCGGGGTCGTCGGCGTTGACCACCTCGGCGCCGTCGGGCGCGAGGTGGCTGGAGAGCTTCGCCTTGGCGGCGAAATACGCCTCGAACGTCTTGTGATAATCGAGATGGTCGCGCGTGAGATTGGTGAAGATCGCCGTCTTGAAAACGAGACCGTCCACGCGGCCCTGATCGAGCGAGTGCGACGAGACCTCCATGGCCGCGCCGCGCGCGCCGGCCGCGACGAGGGCAGCGAAGGTCGCCTGTAAGTCGATGGGGCCGGGCGTCGTGAGATTGCCGGCCTCGCTCTCCACAGGCCGCCCGTCCGGGCCGAACGCGCCCAGCGTGCCGATCGAGCCCATCGGCCGCAGCGCCGACAACACGTGACGCGCCAGCGTGACGGTGGTGCTCTTGCCGTTGGTGCCGGTGACGCCCACGAGCGCGAGCTTCTCCGCCGGCCGCTCGAACCAAGTCTCCGCCGCCACCGCGGCCGCGCGGCGGCCGTCGCTCACCACGAGCTGCGGCAGGGCCAGCTGCTGCTCCGTCTCGACGAGCGCCGCCGCCGCGCCCCGCTCCGCCGCCTGTCCCAGAAAGCGGTGGCCGTCCGCCACGGAGCCCTGCACCGCGCAATACAGCATGCCGTGTGTGAGTTTGCGCGTATCGGCCGTGATGCCGGTGATGGCGGGAAGTGTCGCCGGCGCGCGGACCAGCAGGCCCGCGCGCCGCAGGGCGTCGGCGATGGCGGCGAGCGACGTCACGGCGCCTGCGCCCACAGCGTCACCGTGGCACCCGGCGCCGCGCTCGAGCCCGCGACCGGCCACGTGTGTTCGGCCGCGCCCCAGCCCTTGAGCACCACCCTGAAGCCGCGGCGATGCAGCGCGCGAATCGCGAGGCGCAGCGGCATACCGGCGACGTCGGGCACGGCATGAGCAATCTCGGCGTGCGCCGTGTCCGGCCGGTACGGCCAGCTCACGACGTACGGCACCACGCCGCCGTCCTCCTCGAACCCCGAATCGCCCGGGGCGGGCTCGGGCGACGATAGACGGGCGCGATCGAGCGCCACGTCGCGCGCGGCGAGCGCTTGCTCGAGCATCCGGCGCGTCACGGGCGCCGCCGTTTGCGCCGCGAAGTAGCTGCCCTTGCGCGGGTCGTCGATCTTCACGACCACCACGAGCTGCGGCCGGTCGGCGGGAAACAGCGCGGCGAAGCTCGCCGTGTACTGGCCGGGCGCGTAGTGCCCGTCCACCACCCGGCGCGCCGTACCCGTCTTGGCCGCGATCGGGAATGTCGCCAGCGCGCCTTCGCTGCCGGTCCCGCCCGCTTCGACCGCGCCCTGCAGCAGTTCGCGCAGCCGCCGCGCGATCTCGGGCGACACGGCGCGGCGCACCGGCTCCGGGCGGTGGCGGTACAGCAGCTCGCCGTCGGGACTGCGGATCTCGCGCACCAGGGTGGGCTGCAACAGGATGCCGTTGTTGGCGATCGCAGCGTAGGCCACCGCCAGCTGCAGCGGCGTCACGGAGATCTCGTAGCCGATCGCGAGACTCGCGGGACTCGTGCCCGACCACTCCTTGGGCGGCCGCAGGCGTCCCGGCGACTCGGCCGGAAATTCGATGCCCGTGGGCGCGCCGAAGCCGAAGTCGCGCAACGTGGTGTACTGCTCGGCCGGCGCGAGCCGCGTGCTGAACTTGACCATCGCGATGTTGCTCGACACGCGGATCGCATCGGCCAGCGTGAGCGACGGCAGCGGCTCTTCGTCGGTGAGCGGCGTGGGGCGTCCCTTGATGTGATAGGTGCCACCCTCGCCCGACACGCGCTCGCCGGCGCGCACGCGGTTGCGCGACAACAGCGCCGCCGCCGCGACGATCTTCGCCACCGATCCGGGCTCGAACGTCTCGGTGAACGCGCTGGGCCGCGTGGTGCCGTCGTGATGGCGCGTCGCCACGGCGAGCACTTCGCCGGTCGCGGGATCGAGCATCACGACGTCGCCGCCCACCGCATCCATTTTCTGCAGCGCTTCGTCGAGCGCGCGCTGCGCGATCTCCTGCAGCTCGG
>DATLWA010000172.1:0-4898 GCA_035576905.1 Gemmatimonadales bacterium | reverse complement strand
CAGGAGATCCAGGCGAAGCACAAGAACGACCCCGAGAAGCTGCAGAAGGAAATGATGCGGGTGTACAAGGAGCACAACGTGAATCCGTTGGGCGGCTGCCTGCCGATGCTGCTGCCCTGGCCCGTGCTCCTGGCGCTGTTCTTTGTGTTCTCCAACACGATCGAGTTCCGCGGCGTGCCGTTCCTGTGGCTGCCGGACCTGTCGCGCGCCGATCCGCTGCACATCATCCCGGTGCTGCTCGGCCTTTCGATGTTCGTCCTGTCGAAGGTGGGGCAGAAGGGCGTGCCGCCCAATCCGCAGATGAAGACGATGACGTACTTCCTGCCGGTGATGATGACGATGCTGTTCTTCCGGCTCGCCTCGGGGCTCAATCTGTATTACCTGGTGAGCAACGTCGCGAGCATTCCGCAACAGTGGCTCATCGCGCAGAAGCGCTTGCGGCAGCAGGGGAAGACCTAAGAGCGGAGCCGGGAGGGGAGACGTGCTCAGCGATCCCATCGTTGCGCTTGCGACACCCCCCGGCCGCTCGGCCATCGCGCTGATCCGGCTGTCGGGCCGCGGGGTGTTTGCGCTCGCGGCCCGCTGTCTTTCGCCCTTCCGGCCGGACCCCGCCCGGGTGGTCGCCCGGGCCACGCTGCACCATCCCACGACCGGTGAGCCCGTCGACGACGTGCTCGCGGCCTGCTTCCCCGATCCGCACTCCTACACCGGGGAAGATCTGGTCGAGATCTCGACCCACGGCGGCCTACTGGTGCCGGCCGACGCTCTGGCGGCGCTGGTCGCGGCGGGCGCGCGCCTCGCCGAGCCCGGGGAATTCACGCGCCGCGCGGTGCTCAACGGCAAGATGGACCTGCTGCAGGCGGAGGCCACGGCCGATCTGATCGACGCGGGCTCGCCGGCGCAGCGGCGCCGCGCGCTGCAGCAGCTCGACCGCGGCCTGTCGCAACGGCTCGCCGCGTTGCGCGCGGAGATTCTCGAGCTCGAGGCGCTGATCGCCTACGACATCGATTTCCCCGAAGAAGACGAAGGCCCGGTCAGCGAAGAACGGGTGCGGGGGGCGTGGTCCGTGGTGCGGGGCCGCGTGCAACGCCTCCTCGCCACCGCACCGGAAGGCGAACGGCTGCGCGAGGGCGCGCTGGTCGTGATCGCGGGACCGCCCAACGCCGGTAAGTCGTCGCTGTTCAACGCGCTGCTCGGCAACGAGCGCGCGATCGTCACGGAGATCCCCGGGACCACGCGCGACGCCATCGAAGCGCACGCGGTACTCGAGGGGTTCCCGTTTCGTCTGGTCGATACGGCGGGCCTGCGTACCAGTGACGACCGCGTGGAAAAAATCGGTATCGAGGTGAGCCGGAAGTATCTCGGAGCTGCGGACCTCGTGTTGTACTGCGAAGCAGGAGCAGAGAGCAGGGAGCGGTACGGGACGGCTCGAGACGAGTTTCTGGCGCATGTGAGCGCGCCGGTGGTGGAGGTTGGCACTAAGTCCGATTTGACCGCCCATCCGCCCGACCGCCCATCCGCCGTTCTTGTCTCCACGATCACCGGCGCCGGACTCGACACCCTGAAGCGTCGCCTGGCCGAAGTCGCGTTCGGACGGTTGCTGTCGCTGGGGGACGTCGAGCCGGTGGTGACGCGAGCGCGGCACCGTGCGGCACTAGAACAGGCGTTGGCCGAGTTGGAGGCGTTTCAGGCGGCGCGGGCGGGCGGCGTGGACGCGGCGGCCGTCGCCACGCACTTGCGCGCGGCGGTCGGCGCGCTCGACGACTTGATCGGCGTCGTCACGCCGGACGACGTGCTCGATCGCGTGTTCGCGAGCTTCTGCGTGGGAAAGTGAGCCGCTAACCCTTCCGGACGAATTTCTCCGCCGGACGGAACGGCGGTCCCGCCTGCCACAAGGCCACCTGCTCGAACTGCTTCGCCAGCGCCGCGTCCTTCGCGGTGATCCCGCCGGCGCTGTGCGTGGACAGCGCCACCGACACCGAGCCCCAGTGCACCTCGAGATCGGGATGATGATCGGCCGCTTCGGCGTAGAAGCCGATGGCGTTCACCAGCATCAGCGTCGTGGGCCAGCCGTCGGTCTTGTACGTGCGGCGCAGGGCGCCCGACTCGTGGCGCCAGCCGGGCAGCGTCTTCAGGTGATCGGCGATCTGCGCGTCGGTAAGGGCGGATTCCTTGGCCATGGGGCACCTCAATCCAAAGTTTCGCGGTAGATCGCCGACTGGCCGAAGTTCTCCTCGACCTCCAGCTCGATCGCGCGCAAGCGCGCCGCGCCGACACTCGCGAGCTCGCGCCGCAGGCGGCCCGTGAGATACTGCGCCAGCATTTCCACGGTGGTGTTGGGGATCGGCAGTACGACGCAGTCCTTCACCGGGAACACGTAGCGGGCTTCGCCGTCGTAGGCGACGTGCACGCTGCCGCCTTCGGTGGTGACGGCGAGCTTGGGGTTGTCGCGCGGGAGGATCACGTGGTGGTCCAGCTCGCCGGTGAGCCGGCGCATGATGCTCTTCACCGCCGCGAAATCCACCACGAACCAGCTCGCGCCGTCGAGCGCGCCTTCGAGCGTGACGCCGACACGGTAGTTGTGCCCGTGCAGCGCCTCACAGCGGTGTCCCGCCAGTGTGATGAAGTGGGCGGCCGCAAAGACCAAGTCCTCCTTGGTCACCGCCACCCGGAATTCGCCGCTCGTCGCCATGCCAGGAATCTACGCCGGCGGCTCTTCTCCGCCCGTGGCCACCCGCCACACCTCGTCCGCCAGCCATTCCAGGCGCTGCTGGGCGTATTCCAGCTCCTGAGGGGTCATATCGCGGGCGCGGCGGCTGACCTCACGGGCGTGGCTTAGGAGGTCGTCCAGGACCTCCCGCAGGGGGCGGTTGCGGCGCCGCTCGGGGGGCGTCTTCCGCTTGGCGGGGCTCACGCGGTCTGGATACCCAGGGCGCGGTCGTCCGCCTGCCGCAGCTCGGCGGCGGGGGCACGCACGGCGGCCGCGATCCCGGCCCCTTCCAGGTAGCTCTCGATCATCCGGAAGCCCAAATAGTAGCCCGCGCGTTCGGGGAGGACTTTGCCGCCTACCAGGCGCGCCGCAGCGCTCATGCCGCCCGAGAGATACCGCAGCCGCAACCCCAGGCCGGCAACATCCAGCTCGGGCGTCACGACGCGGCGCAGGTAGGCGTCCAGCTCCCGCAGCCGCCGGTACTGGCGCCGCGTGTAGCCGAAGTATTCCCACGGCTCGAACCCCGGAGCCACGGCCTGCGCGGCCGCGACCGCCACGCCCTCGTTCACGAGCAGCTCCCGCAGCGTGGCCCGGCTGCCCGTCTCCCAGTAGTCGTACTGCCCGGCGACGATGCGGCGCAAATCGGCGCGGCTCGTGGCCGACGTGTAGCGGACGGCGTGCGCGACTTCGTGCGCGATCCACAGGGGCAGGAGGTGCGGCGCCAGGCCCAGGCCATTGGTCTCAGGGTTCGGCCGCCCCGTGAAATGCTCCAGACACACGAACGCGATGCCCCGGCCGCCCACCACGAGCTCGCCCGCATTGGCCGCGCCGACGCCGACCATGACATAGAGGTCCACCGGGCAATCGACCTCGAGCGTCTCGCGCGAGCGCCGCAGCGCTTCCTCGGCGATCGCCACGACGTCCACATCGTCCAACAGCCGGCGCAGGTCCGCGCGCTCGGCGCGCAGCGTGTCGCGAATGATGTCGGCGGCGTGGGGCGAGTCGAGCGCCAGCACGTAGTTGTGCCAGTAGCTCGCGAGGATGGGACGGTGGCGATCGAGGTAGTCGTGGTAGGCCGCGACGGGATCGGGCGCGGCACAGCAAGAGAGGAACTCGGGGATGAGATTGACGAGCATGGGGCCCGTGACGAGCCCCAATTTGGGAACACGCTACCCGAGAGACAAGCCTCGCTCACCGCAGTGTGACGTCGAGCGCCACCGACTGCGACTTGACAAGTCGCGAAAGGTCGGTCACTGCCACGGTGACGCGGTAGTGTCCGGCGGGGACGCGCCCCGGCGCGAGCACGACCTGCTCCGGCACCGTCTCGCGAACGGCTACGTCGCGCGTGAACTCGAATACCACCGGATGCGCGACGCCGAACATCCGCCCCACCGCCGACTGCACGCGCTCGAACGTGTAGCGGACGGTGTAGTGCGCCCGGCCCACGCCGTCGGCCGCGAGCCCGTAGATCTCGGTGTATGCCGCGAGCGGTGCGCCGGCCGCGAAGACCAGGCTCGGCGGCACGCGCGCGAGCGTGGCCGCGCGACCGGCGAGTGAATCGCCCGGCGCGAGCAGCAGGCTCGACAGGGCGAGCGGCGGGGTCCACAAGTCGGGCACGACGATCTCGCCGCGCAGCCGGCCGAGCCGCCCGCCCGAATCGGCGTTGAATCCGAGCTGCAGCCGGCCGGGCGGCGCGCTGACGGCAAAGGGCTCCGCGCCCGATCCGCGGCCGACTTCGTCGCCCGTGCCGTCCCATAGCACCGCCGCGGCCGAATCCCCGCTGCTGACGAACAGCAGGTCGGTGCGGCCCAGCTGGTCGCTGCGGAAGTACGCGATGAATACGGTCGCGCCGAACGGCGCGGGCAGCGTGCTGCGGTCGCCTTCGAGCAAACGGCGCGCGCTCGCCACCTGATGCGGCGATGTGGGGAAGAAGATGAAGTCGCCGCCCATCTGGCCGCCCGCGAACCCTGTGGACCCGCGCGCGAACGCGATGGTGAGCGGCCCGCGCGGCGTGTAGTACGTCCAGCCCTCGAGGTCGAGCGGACTCGCCACGTTTTCCATGGGACGCAGCGGGTCGGGAATGCCGTAGACGCGCAGATCGGGCGGGCCTTGGCGAATCCACACGAGGCCGCGGGCGTCGAGCCCGGCGAGTGACGACATCGTCCGGCCGCGCGCCGTGTCGCCCACA